>CAZPIL010000098.1:0-6166 GCA_964586705.1 uncultured Nitrososphaera sp.
GCGGCGGGTTCTTTGCTAAACCATAGCGAACACAGGATCGACCTGAGTATAATAGAGAGTCTCGTAAGTAGGCTACGGAATCTAGGGATGACGTCGATCGTATGCGCCCGCACGCCCGACGAAGTAGAAAAAATAGCAGCTTTTTCTCCAGACTTTATCGCAATTGAACCTCCAGAATTGATAGGTAGTGGCAGGGCTGTTTCAAAGGAAAACCCGGCAATAATTACAAACTCGACGAAGGCAGTTGGAGGCCGGTCAAAGTTGATCTGTGGTGCAGGCATAACTGATAAAGGCGATGTTTCAAAAGCGATGGAGCTTGGATCGCAGGGCATACTTGTCGCGTCTGGCATCGTAAAAGCAAAATCATGGCCGGACAAGATTGCCGAGCTTGCACAAGGTATGAAAAGAGAGTAACCAGAAAGAGTAATTGCGGTAAACAGGCACTGGTGGAAGTGGCGGTGTTTCTGCCGCGGCAATTTTCTCCTGCGGTCACGCAAGTCCTATCTTCGATCATCATTCGCTTTTCAAGAAAGAGTATTTGAAAAAGAAATTTCAGTTGTCAAAGATAAATGTCAGATCAAAGATGTCAAGAACTTTTTCATGCCCGTAGTGTTAATCTCATCGATAATAACAGACCAGTGTACGGGGCATCATCTACCCACGAATGCAGAATTGGCACATGTATAGAAGGAAAAGACAAGGCAGTTTACGTGACTCAGGCGTGTTATGCAATTGTTGATGAATATAGCGCTAGATCCTAGGCCTCGGTAGGTTCCAGTTATACTTTATCGCCAGAAGGCGTAGGCCGGTTACGACTACAATACAAGGTATTGCCGCAGTTTCAAGCGGTACACCGGCAGACAAGAGCACAAAAAGCATTATCACACCAACAAAACTGGCAGTGGCATACAGCTCTTTCACGAATACGATGGGAATTTCATTTACAAAAACGTCACGCAATATGCCGCCGCCTATCGCGGTTATCACACCGGCGAATGCCATCGCAAGAAAGTTGAGTCCTGCTACATTGTAGGCTATTGACGCGCCGATGACTGTAAAGACTCCAAGGCCAATTGCGTCAAACTTTAGGAAGATGTTCCAATGCTTTTTCATCGAGCCATACAGAAAAAATATCGCTATTGCAACCGCTACCGCTATTCCAATATAAAATGGACTTGACATCGCAGCAGGCGGGAATTGATCAAATACTATATCGCGCATCATACCGCCGGCAAGCCCAGTTATGCTGGCAAGTATAATCAGTCCTACTATGTCTGCCTTGTGCTCCACTGCCTTAAAGGCCCCGGTAACCGCAAATGCCGCGGTTCCAAAGAGATCCAGTAGCTGGATGAGAAGCGACACGGATGAGCCTAATGGTTCTGACAGGGAAAATCGCCAAACTTGGCTGCACCTGCACCGATTTGAAACTATCGGTATGCGTATACACACAAGGTTTTAAACTAGCGCCGGTGGAGCAATACCCGACTTGAGCCACGTCATCCCCAAGCCCATCTACTTCTTTGAAGAGGCAGACGGCAGAGACCGGGCGATCTTGGGCGGCAAGGGGGCAGGACTTGTAGAAATGACAAAGCTGGGGTTACCTGTCCCGCATGGATTCATAATAACGACAGATATCTGTGAAAAGTTCTACGAGGCAGGCAAAATCATGCCTGATGGCCTTATGGATGAAGTGCGCAAGTCTGTAAGGAAACTCGAAAGCATTACAGGCAAGCAGTTTGGAGGCGCAGAAAACCCGCTGATTGTATCTGTGCGCTCGGGCGCGGCAGTATCGATGCCAGGCATGATGGACACCATACTCAATTTGGGATTGAACGATGAGACAGTTGAAGCGCTTGCAACCATCACCGACGCGAGGTTTGCATGGGATTCGTACCGACGATTTATTCAGATGTTCGGCAAGATAGTGCTTGGAATCGATGACAGGCAGTTTGAGAAGGCTATTGCAGGCACAGACCTGAGCAATGAAAAAGAGCTACACAGAGTCTCAGCAGCATTCAAATCAATATGTGAAAGAGGTGGCAAGAAATTCCCTATCGATCCTTACAAGCAGCTGGAGCTTGCAATAGGTGCGGTTTTCAGATCATGGAGCGGTAGAAGAGCTGCAGAATTCCGCCGCCAGCACGGCATCACACCGGAAATGGCAAACGGCACGGCTGTTGCAGTAGTTGCCATGGTATTTGGCAATATGGGACCGAATAGTGCGACGGGTGTGGTTTTCACCCGTGATCCGGTGACAGGCGAGAAAAAGATCTATGGTGACTACCTGACAAATGCTCAGGGAGAAGATGTTGTATCGGGCAAGGCAAACCCGAGTCATATTGATCAGATGGAAAAAGAATTGCCCGGTGCCTATAAGCAGCTTGTCCAAGTTTGCGAAAAACTTGAGACCCATTTCCGCGAGTGTCAGCATGTGGAGATAACGATCGAGCGCGGCGAGTTATTTGTCTTGCAGACAAGGACCGCCAAGATGAGCGCTGTCGCAAGTTTCAAGACTTCAGTCGATATGTATCACGAAGGACTCATAGGCAGGACAGAAGCCCTTCAGAGGATAGACCCGGAGGGACTTGAGCAGGCGCTCTATCCCAGAATAGAAAGCGTAAGACATAGACCAATCGCAACAGGCGTACCGGCATCGCCAGGCGCGGCGTCCGGCATCGCCGTTTTTGATGCTACGAGAGCAGAGACCCTAGCAAGACAGGGAAATAAGGTAATACTTGTCATGAAAGACATCAAGCCAGACGATGTCTCCGCTTTCAAGATATGCACAGGCATACTGACCAGTAGAGGAGGTAAGACCTCACATCCGGTAGTGGTGGCAAGGGGTATGGGCAAGCCATGTGTAGCAAGCTGCACCCAGTTAGAGATAGACCCAGAAGGCAAAAGGTTCTCCACAGACGGCACAGTTGTAGAGGAGGGACAGACGATAACCATAGACGGCTCGACAGGCAGAGTCTATGCCGGCAAAGTCCAGACATCCAAACCGGAGATATCTGAAGAGTTCAAAGAAATCCTACAGTGGGCATCAGAAATGAAAGTGATAAAGATCCGCGCAAACGCCGACACACCGGAGAATGCGGCACTCGCAAGGAAGTATGGCGCCGAAGGTATTGGGCTATGCAGAACCGAATGGATGTTCAACCAGCATGAAAGGCGCGCGCTCTTTGCGAGGATGGTGATGGCAAAGACAAATACCGAGCACAAGAAAGCGCTTGAGGAGTTAGAGCTCCTCCAGAGATCGGACTTTAAAGCAATATTCAAGGAGATGCAGGGTCTGCCAGTGACGATAAGACTACTTGACCCGCCCCTCCACGAGTTTCTCCCAAAGGAAGAAGATCTAGTAATGCAGATTTTTGAATTAAAGTCAGAGGGGGGACCAAAGGCTGAAAAGGAGATGCTAGAGCGCGAAAAGATGCTCAGGCGCGTGCATGAACTTTCAGAGATAAATCCAATGCTAGGTCACAGAGGCATAAGGGTAGGCATTACTTTTCCGGACATTTATGAAATGCAGATACGGGCAATTTGCGAAGCGGCGGCAGAGCTAACAAAAGAAGGCGTGAAAGTAGAGCCGCAGGTCATGGTTCCACAAGTGAGTATGGTAAGCGAACTTGCGGCTGCGAGGCATATGTTCGAGTCCATTAGACGGGAAATAGAACATCGTCACAAGGTCAAGCTAAAGATGATGTTTGGAAGTATGATAGAAGTGGTGAGAGCATGCCTCCGGGCAGACGAGATAGCACATGTTGCCGATTTTCTGAGCTTTGGCACAAATGATTTGACACAGGCCACCTTCAGCTTCAGTAGAGAAGACGCTGAAGGTAAGTTTTTGCCAGTCTACCTTGAACGGCATATAGTGATGGCAAACCCCTTCCAGACACTCGACGAAAAGGGCGTAGGTAGACTCATGGCCATGACAGTTGAATCTGCAAGAAAGATCAAGAAAGATATGGAAGTAGGCATCTGTGGCGAACATGGCGGCGACCCTCGTTCCATAGAGTTCTGTGCAAGAATAGGACTAGATTATGTGAGCACCTCATCACTCAGGATACCTATTGCGATACTTGCGGCGGCCCAGTCTGCCATACGCGGGAGTAAGGAAGACAAGCTCTCGCGCTTTTTGGCCGATTAAAGCTTAAAATTGGGGCCGGCGCACATTTTCTCCATGTCTGAAAGCTCCTCTGCGGCAAACGTCACCTACGAATGCATGCGCTGCGGAACGCCTGTCACAGTTGAAGAACTGTCAAGGCTTCCAGAGATAAAGTGCATATGTGGCTTCCGGGTATTTCGCAAGGCCAGGCCCCCGATAGTGAAGCAGCTAAAGGCTGTCTAACCTTTTTCTTTCGTCTATCTGTTTGTTGTACGAGTGGAACTTTTTAGCGTGGTCGCGCATCTGCTCCATACCTTCAAAATCTGTGCCGCATTTTTCACACTTGTATAGCTTGTTCTCATGCATTGTCAGCTCATGATGCATCAACTCCTCGACCTTGCGGAACCTGCTGCCGCATTTTTCACACTTGTACTTTTTGAATATCATTTCTTTGCGTTCCTCACATCCCAGCATTTGCGGCACATTTGGCCCTGTATTTTCCAGGCAGGTTTGGGGTTGTAGCGGATAAATCCTATCTTGGAGCCGCAGACCGCACAAAAGTTCAGCTTTTTATTATATTCAGCATCCTTTCTGTTAAAGCAGGCTTGGCACAGAAGCGAACCCGACTCCATCTCCCACTGCCACCGAGGCTTGAGCGCAATGTCACCAAGTTCTTTCTTGCATATAGTACACCTATCGGGCTCGCCGGGCTTTAGTGCAAACTCTTTTGTCTTTTCGATGTGGCAATCGCTACAAAGGTATCCTTGTATGTTCCATTCTTCCTTTGGCTTGTACTTGTGCTTAAGCTCCTTCTTGCAAAGCGTGCAGTATACCGGCTTTCGGCCAAAGAGACCCAACACACATTCTCCGGCTCACCGGATACAAAAAGTATGCGTGCAGAGATCTATGGATTTGTGCCGCCCATGTTTGCCTGCCAAGCAGTGAAGAGGCTGCTGCATAGTTGCAGCGATAACAGGCGAATCTTTCAAAGATGCCGCAAGTCAGGTTTCAGACGCGAACTAGAACCTGCGCAAAGAAGGTCAAAATATCCTAATTGTAACAAATATGACATAATTTATTGCGGTACATGCATAATATTTTAATAAAAGGCCCGCATAGCGCAACTAGGTACTAAAATTATGAAGAGAATAGAAGCAGTAGTCCCAAGCGCGCGTCTGGAGAGAGCATTTGCAGCTCTTAAGGAACTAGACCTTGGAGGTATCACATATTTCGAGTCAAAGGGCAGGGGAGAGATCCCGCGCGAGAAGGTCCATGCTGGAAGGGGAACCAGCACCTACACGCCCGAGTTTAACATCAACTCGACCATAGTCGTTGTGGTGTCTGACTCGATGGTGAACAAGGTTGTAGACAAGATACTTGAGAGCACTAGCTCAGGCCTAAAAGGAGAGGGGAAGATATTCATATCCAACGTCGATGACGTGGTTGACGTTGGAACTAGAAAGCACGGAGAAACAGCACTATAGGCCAGACTAGTTGTGGGCCAGTTCCTCAACGGCCTGGCTCGCATTGAGCATGCCTTTTTTCTTGGCATACTCTTCGACTAACTTGAGCTGTTCAGGAGTAAAGCATACAGGCATAGTCCTCTTCTCGTTTTCTATGTGCATGGCACAGAATATGGCCTGCAAGATTATAAAACTTTCGAGCATTGTTCTTCCTCATATTCAATAGCCTGTTAGAAAATAGCAATGGGCTTTATCGCCGAAAAATCAGTGATTGGATATTCATAGAGAATAGAATTTTTTAGAGCTACCCGTGCAACAAGAAAAGCAGGCAGAGATTCCCGGAACCTAACCTACATGCTCGAGCAAGGGTAGCTGATAGTGTTTTCCTACAGTGCCTCTTTGCCCTGTTCTTTACTTCCAATATCGTAGGCTTCTGCCACGTCGTAGACAAATATTTTACCATCAGAAGCTGAGCCTGTGCTTATAGTTTTGAGGATATTGTCGATTATCGGCTTGGCAAGGGTATCGTCTACTAACACCTCGATTTTGGTACGAAAGCCAAACTCAGGCACATACCGCATTACGCCGCGTCCTACCG
>CAZPIL010000099.1:0-6116 GCA_964586705.1 uncultured Nitrososphaera sp.
AGTCGTTAAATAGCATACATACATTCAGAGATTCACTGTTTGTGTCAGAGCTAGGCAAAGTGAAAGAAGAAGAGGAACGCCTTGGCATAGATGTTGTGAATAGGTACCGGGAAATGCATACCTGCAGCAGACATCATCACCAAAAGGTTGGTGGCTGAAGCACGAATATGCTATGGTATGTATGTACGTGTAGGGACACACATACACACAGCTAATAATTGGAAAAATGAGGGAAACCTTGTCCGGGAAGCTGGTGCCCTTTAGGGCCTGATAGTTTGCATCGCAAAAGGTCGGTTATTCCTCTTCAGCCAGCTTTTCTATTGGCTTGCCGTCAGGCAGCGGTGCTTCTCTTTCTACTCTGTACTTCAATATCTCAGGAAAGTCTGACTTGACTATAACGTTCCTGCCAACGGCAATTATCTCTGATTTCGGTATGTCAAACCTATAGTTATAGTGGCCGAATACAACAATCCTGTCGTCTGTTTCCTTCATGATATGGCCGACATGGTCCTCGTTGTTTGTACGAACGCCCTTGTTAAACAGCGATTTTGGATACTCCCTTTCGTATGTCGCAAGATCTACATTTTCGGGTCTTGTCCACGGGTCTTTTGTCGCCTTTCCAGTCGGAAGAGGTTCCTTCCTGCTGACCTTGTACTTTGTCGCAATTTCATACATTGAAAGGTTGATCAGGACGTTGCCGCTGGTAAACTTAATTTCTGACTTTGGTATATCGTATCTGTCATCGCCGCCGCCGAAGACCACTATCTTGTCGTCTGTTTCCCTTACCACATGTCCCACGTGTGGCGAATCAAGTGCCTTTACTCCTTTGTTAAAGTATTGTCCGGATGTCATAAAGTAAATTAGATCAGGGGATATTTAAGAAGGCTTCTCCCAAGGGTTCGCAGTCGGCGTCATTGAGAGAGGTTGCCCATATGTGCAGGAAGCAATATTTTAATCCCCAGCCGGCCTCCTTGTAGGATATAACTAACAAGGTTGCGGCTGCAGAAAAATGACCTAGATTCATATCCTGCAATACTAATTAGAAATCATGGCCATCTTGGATGATGATAATGATGGCCAGACGGATCGGAGTTGTGGCTCTTGCGGGAATGCTATTGGCATCTATTTCCATACAGGGGGCATTTGCACATGAATTTACAGGAAGCGAAAGCGCACAGTTTCTTGGGCTTGTAGAAAAGGTAAGGGCTCACTTGGGCTTGATCGAACAGAATATTGAAGATGATAATTTGGAATTAGCACAGATTCATGCAGAGAGAGCAGCGGATAGCCTTGATGAAGATACTCTCGCCGAGATAGCTGAACGGAATGAAAGGATTGCTGAGGATCTTCCCGCAACTATCGAGGAGCTTGAAGGCATACTTTCACAGGCCAGCCCGGAAGAGCAGCAAGCGATCCAGACTTCTACTGAAGCAGGTAGCCTGCTTGAAGAGGCAGTAGCAGTTAGGATCGATCCAGAGCAACTGACAAATGCGACAACACAGGCGCTGACAGCTGCAAACGTCGCAGACGAGGTGCTTGCTCAGTACAGCGCTGCATTTGGAATGCAGGCAAACGGCGACCACGACACCCATTCTGACTCGATGGAAGGCAACATGACGATGACGACAAGCATGGAGGAAAGCATGGAAATAGTCGATATGGCCTCACTTCAGATGGCACAACAGCTGGCAGGCAGACTTGGCCAGATGTATACGGAACTGGAGGCACTTGCTCCAGAAGGATCTGAAGAACCGTTGGGAGCATTAGAAGGTGCTATTGATGAACTTCGTGCCGCAGTAGACCAGGAGGCACCTTTGGATGAGGTGACAGTCATAATCCACAACCAAGTCCATCAGAACCTCGGTGAGGCGTTTGGACTCGAGCTTAAAGGCCAAGACGGCGCAGATGAAAGAATAATGCTTGAAGGAACGACAGAGGATGAGAATTATGTAGTCGAAGTAGAGTGGGTATCTGCCGACATTGGTGAAGAAAATATGTTTACAATTATGATAATGGATGAGGAAGGAAACCATCTAGAAGACGCCATGTATGACATCATGTTGTTAAGAGATGATCAGGTCTTACAGGAGACCGTGAGGACTGATCAGACGGTAGAAGAACAACACTATACGTTTGACGAGGCTGGAAGTTACATTCTACGGATAGAGAACATCGAAGGCGAATCGACAGTAGAGATTCCCATGCAGGTAGTCCCGGAGTTTCCCGCAGTACTGGTTGCCGCAGTGGCTGCAGGGATCGGCGTGGCAATGTTCGCAGGATTAAGGCTGAAACGAGATCGGAGGCTTGGCGGCTTTTAGCCAGTCCGGCTCGATTCGGAGAAACATAATGAATTGCGAACGGCTCAGAGCTAGAAAGCTGTCATCACCACCGTTCAGCAGTTAACAGCACATATCATAGCGGCGTCCAGACAGATAAACGTTAAGAATGCTCGCACTGCATATACACCACAGTTGAGAAACGAGCAGCTTGCAAAGTCACTCCGGGACATGGGTTTTCTTACGGAGGTAGAAGGTGACGCAAACGCCCAGTTCAAGTCCAGGGCGTATTATAGGGTGGCAGATAGTATAGATAATCTCTCTGCAGACGTGGCCGACCTTTACAAGAAAGGCGGCTTAGACTCGCTCTTGCAGATACCGGGCACAGGGAAAGCGATTGCCGTCAAGATTGAAGAATTCATCAGGACAGGCAGGATTCACCAGCTTGAGTATCTGAAAAAGCGGATACCGATAGATGTGGATCAGATGAGTTCTGTTGAAGGAGTGGGGCCCAAGACCATAAAGGCGATTCACAACAAGCTAGGCGTGACAGAACTGTCTGGCCTCGAAGCTGCCGCAAGAGAAGGCAGGCTGAAGACAGTGCCGGGCATATCTGCAAAGAAGGAGCAGGACATTTTAAGGAAAATAGAGTTTGCAAGAAAGAGTGGCGGAAGGCGCGTGATAGGCGAGATATGGCCGCTTGCAAAGCAGATCGAGTTGCGGCTTCAGAAGCTTGAAGGGGTCTTTGCCGCCGCGCTTGGCGGTTCTGCACGCAGAATGAAAGAAACTGTAGGAGATCTCGACTTTCTAGTTTCCTCCAAAGATGCCGGACCTGTCATCGACTTTTTTACGAAAATGCCGGAGGTCGAAGAAGTCAAGAGTATGGGTTCTGCAAAGGCCTTTGTCAGACTACAAGGGGGCATAGATGCCGATGTCCTAGTTGTTCCGAAAGCCAGTTGGGGATCGGCGCTCCTCTATTTCACGGGCAGTAAGAGCCACAATGTAGAGCTACGCAAGATAGCCATCGACAGGAAATTGAGGCTGAACGAGTGGGGCGTGTTTGAAGCAGGAACAGAAAAACAGGTGGCCGGAACAGCAGAGGAGGACGTGTACATGGCTCTTGGCTTGAGCTGGATACCGCCTGAAATGCGCGAAAGCACGGGAGAAATAAAGGCAGCGGCAGAGAACAGGATCCCGGATCTCATAAAATACGGTAGCCTCAGAGGGGATCTGCAGGTTCACAGCAACAACACTGACGGTACCGCGACGATAGAGGAGATGGCGCGTGCCGCAAAAGAGTTTGGCCTTGAATATATAGCCCTCACAGATCATACGAAGAGTCTTGCCATGGCCGGTGGCCTTGACGGCGACGAACTCATGGAACAGGCAAATGAAATTGCAGAGTTGAATGACAGGCTAGAAGGTTTTCGCGTGCTTGCATCGGCAGAAGTGAATATAATGAAGGATGGCTCCCTTGACATACCATCCAATGTCCTTGACAGACTTGACATAGTGGGCGCGGCTATCCATTCGCACTTTAACCTGCCAAAGGAAGATCAGACCGCGCGCCTTGTAAAAGCTGCAAATAATCCAAGTGTTGATATTATTTTTCACCCCACAGGCAGGTTGATCAACAGGCGAGAGGGCTACCCTGTAGACATTGAACGGCTAGTAGAAGCTGCATATGACACAGGCACCATACTTGAAATAGATGCACACTACAACCGCCTTGACCTGAAGGATGAACACGCCAGACTAGCTATGCAACGCGGTGTCAAGCTGGTAATAGACTCAGACGCACACCATCCCGTGCATTTTGCATTCCTGCAGTTTGGCATAGGCCAGGCAAGGCGCGGGTGGGCAGAGTCGTCAGACATCCTTAACACCTATTCCGCAGACGATCTTCTCAAGGCGGCCAAGTAAACATATATCCCTTCTTACAATACCCTAGCCCGTGCGCACCGCGCTTAAGGATGACCTCGGCGCAAGGAGGATCTACCTCGGCGTATTCTACTTTTGCGCCACCGTGATGGCTGCGATCACGTTCTATGCGCTATACGTCAGCATCGACGAGTATCAAAGGACAGGAAGGATTGTCATAGGCGAGGTGCTTGTCGAGACTGAATTTCCATTTCCCGGACTTGCCAAGCTTGTGACGTACTTGATGATAGTTACCGTTGTGGGGTGGTATTGCGTGGTCAAACTCGGAGGCGACAAGGTAAACAGCATACCAAAGTGGGCGAAATCGATACTGCAGCTGTTAGTTCTTGCAATCGCCATCGTTTCATTGTACGAGTTTGTCTATAACTTTATGGTATGGAACTCACTTATCACGGCAGATGCAATACAGGGGATACTCAGGTTTGACGATCTGAGTGTACCGTATCCCGAGCCCGAGACTCCATGGAACCTTGTCTTTGCGACAAAGATGTCGCTTGCAGCATTCCTCATATCGGCGCATGGGTTCTATACGATGTCCAAGCAGGACAAGAGAGAACTAAAGTAGCCACTCCTTCAGCCTGCTTCTCTCAAACTCGTACTTCATCTCAAAGTGCTTTTCTGCTGGCGCCTCCAGTCGGATAGTTGGACCCGCGGCGTTGTAAAAGTCGGCCTCAACATATCCTGCAGTCCTGCTTCCGGCTTCAAAAAAGCAGTAGCCCTGACCGTTGTATGCAGCCTGTGACTTTACGCCGCCTAACTCGTCAGCTATCTCCTGTGCCACGACCTTGGCCTCCCCCTCTGCGAATATGCCGGCCTTTGGCATTGCAAGCTGACCTATCTTTATCTCAGTCACATCGCCTATTGCAAAGACATTGTCAAACTGCGTCCTCAGCGTCTGCCTGTCAACGGGTATCCACTCGCCGGCTGCAAGACCCGAGTTCTTGATGATGTCGGGTGCTATATGTGGCGGTATGCCCACCAGTATGTCAAACTTTTCACGCCGGCCGTCTTCAAACTCTATTTCGCCATCCCTCACTTCCCGGGGCTTGCAGTTTGGAGAGAAGCGTATTCCGTGTATTCCTATCATGTCGACTATGTCACTGCTGATCTTCGGGCCGGCAACTGGGAGGGCAATGGGTGAGGGTGCAAAAATGTCAATCTCGATGGCACTCCGGGTACCGTTCTTGGCAAGCATGTCATCTATCATCATAGAGGCCTCGTAGGGAGCAGGTGGGCACTTGTAGGGCGCACCCATGATCGAGATCACGACCCTGCCCTTATCGAGTGCCAGAAGCTTCTTCCTCAGTTGGGGAACCTGATTTGGATCATAAAGGTTGAACCCCCTGCCCACAAAGCCTTGTACTCTTTCTGGCGCAAGCTCGGCGCCAAGTGCGACTACTAGGTAGTCATATGCAATCCAGCCGTGTTCTTTAACCTGCACGCGCTTTTTGGCCGCATCTATAGCCGTGATCTCGTCATTCAGATATTCTATCCCTTTGGTGTTCAGGCTCGAAAGCGGAGTCTGAGAACCTTCCAGGTTTCTTGTTCCGTTCAGAATCCATAGCTTGACGAGCCCCATCATGAATGACTTTTTCCTGTCGATGACGACTATACGGTGCTCCGGTCCCAGATTCCTGCGCAGCTCGTTTGCGCATGCAAGGCCCCCAAAGCCGGCGCCAAGTATTACTATATTCTTGCCCATGATAGCAGATTATAACCTTGGCGAGCTTGAAAACCCTTACGGCTTTAGCCTTCCTTAGGATGAAATGAGCGAATCTGTTACTCCTCTCCCTCCCCTCAGGGTGCTCCAGTCGTTAAATAGCATATGCGTTTCTATATTCACCGTGTCAGAGCTAGGCAAAGTGAAAGAAGAAGAAGAGGAACGTCTTGGCATAGATA
>CAZPIL010000100.1:0-6084 GCA_964586705.1 uncultured Nitrososphaera sp.
TGACTACCCGGGGTTGCCCGCTGCATGATACGCTTGTCAGTGACGTCAAGCGCTATGTGGGCAAGGTTCCGGGAATAGGAAACATCAATGTCGAGATAGTATGGGACCCACCTTGGAGCCTTGACAGGATGAATCCCGCTGTGCGCGATCAGCTAGGATTTGGCAAACCCAAATTGCGCTTCCAGATAGACTATGAAAAATCTATGCCCTTGAAGCAAGGCAAGCTCGTCAAACAGGAGGACGGCGCGCTCGTACTTGCCAACGAAAAGGAGCAGGGTTTCATGGTAAACGATGCAATCGTGGAGTTCTGGAAAAGCTGCGACGGAACTAAGACAATAACGCAGCTGACCGACCAATTCTCTGCTAAACTTGGCATGCCAAGACAGCAGGTGGAGCAGGAAGTCGTTCAGCTAGTACAGCAGCTTCTGGAGTCAGAGCTTTTGAAGGCGTAATGTCCGAGCCTTCGGTAGTGCAACCGCACACGAGGACAATAGTTGAGCTTGGGATGGGCGATGGCAGGGTTCTTGCAGCGCTTGCAGAAAACGATCCTGAAACTATCTACATCGGTATAGAGCTTGACGGAGAGCAGTGCGACAGTGCAAGGGCACAAATTAGCCTACAGAACGTCTTTGTAGTACAGGGCTCGTTTGCCGACATTGTCCCGCGTTTTCCCAACGAATCTGTCGATGGATTCATTGCGATCCTGCCTGATCCATCATTTATCGATCAGAACAAAGAAGAGCAGTGGCGCCCATTTTACAAAGATGTATATGCCAAACTGAAAAGGCCAGGTGCATTCCGGCTAGTGACTGAAATAACTGACGAACTCCTGCAGCCGGTTGGCCAAGATGCGTTTGACTTGTGGACCGTATGGCTCGCAGAAACTTTCCGGTCTGTGGGGTTCAGTGTTGCAGACATGAGGGAGGGCTCACCACCGGAATATTCATCGCGCTGCTTGGACCAGTTCCGGGGAGACTCTGAGCGTATAAGGATGGTGACAATCGACTTTGTCAAGCCCTGATTCTGTGCTTTAGAAATGTATGCTCGTCCATGCATTCTCTGGAGCAAAACTCGAATTCACACCCTTGTGTTGCACAGGGTATCGGCTCGTGAGCAAATTTTTTGTTGCAATAAGTACACTTTGACTCGAGACTAGGATAATTGCTGTTCATATATTGGCCACAGTTGCGTTTTTCTCTGAACCAGAGCACTTCCAAGTTCAACTTTTCTGCATGCGTCAACACCGTATCATAAGCCTCATAGTAGCCTTCCGCATAGAACTGTCTCACAAAGGTCGAACCTTCGGGCCCCTTGCCCGATGACGGGTTGCGAAAGGCTGCCAGCCACTTCTCAGCCGGCAGGTCATCCTGCTTTGCCTCTCTTTTGCGAGTCATTTGATCAGAAGCGAGTCCTTCAGAAACTGCACAATTTCTGGGACCTTGATTCGCACCTGCTGCATAGAGTCGCGATAGCGTACTGTCACAGTGTCGTCCTGCATACTAGTCTGGTCAATAGTGATGGCAAAGGGGGCTCCTGCTTCTTCAAGCCTCCTGTAACGTCTGCCTATGGAGCCGGATTCGTCATAGAATGTATCAAAGTCGCGCCTTAAGTCAGAATATAATGTGCGGGCCTTTTCTCCAAGCCCGTCCTTTGTCATAAGCGGAAGTATGCCTACTAGCACTGGTGCTAGGTACGGCTTGAGCTTCAGGACGGTCCTAGTTTCGTTCTTTGCAGGCTCCTCATAGTACGAGTGCTCCAAGATGGTGTAGAGGCTTCGGTCGATCCCCATCGACAATTCAAATACGTGGGGGAGCACTTTTTGCTGGTTTGCAGGATCAACCACTTCGAGCTTTTCCTTGCTCGTCTCTGCATGTCCTTTTAGGTCATAATCGGATCTGTAGTTGCATGCCACGAGCTCGAGCCAACCTGTGCTCGTCTGGACTTCAAAGTCAAAGGCAACTGATGCATAGAATGCCTTTTCTTCGTCAGAAAGCCTCCTGAACCTGCTTCTTGAGATGTCGATCCCGGCCTTTTCATAGAATTCTGACAACAGCGCCAAATAGTAAGCAACCAGCCGGTTTGGCACAATGCCCTTTGTGACTGCCTCACTTGCGGTCACTGCTGTCGCCGTTGTATCTCCGTCTTTGAATAGTCGCAGAATAGTGTCCTTGACTTCTTCAAACCTTGGGACGTCGTCAAGGTGCATCGGGTTACAGAAAACCTCTATCTCCGCCTGGTAGAACTCACGAAGTCGAAGAAGGCTCTGCCTGGGCGCTATCTCGTTCCGGAATGATTTGCCGACTTGGGCTATTCCAAGTGGCAGGCGCCCGCGCATGGTCTTGAATACTCTTGAAAAATCCACAAATATGGACTGGCATGTCTCTGGCCGCAGGTAAGCCTCTTCGTCTGCAGGACCTATTCCCACGCGGAACATCATGTTGAATCGGCTTACTGGTCCAAAGTTGCCGTTGCAGTTCTGACACTTCAAGTTGCTGTTCTTCAAGAGCGCGTCAACCTCTTCATTTGAGAGCCTTTCAGGCACACGCTGACCTGTCTTTTCTTCGATGAATCTATCTGCGCGGAAAATGGAATTGCATTTTGTGCACTTGACTATTGGATCTGTAAAGTTACCAATGTGGCCCGATGCTACAAATACACTCTTGCTCATTATCTGACAGCCGTCAATTTCCATCATGCCGTCGCGCCGTACGAGCTCGCGGCGCCACAGATCGATGAACTTGTTCTTTATTGAAACGCCCGCAGGCCCGTACTCCCAGAATCCTGCCGGTGCATCATTGTAAATCTCACAACTTGGAAAGTAAAAGCCGCGCTCAAGGGCCAGCTTCATGACCTTTTCATAATCTGACATTAACACAAGCAGGGGTGCCTTGACGTGCATTTTAGCCTTTTGCAAGCCCAGAAACACACGGATTTAATATCGCGATTAAAGCAAGATGTTCTCTCTTCAAAGAAAAAGGAAAAGAAGGAGAAGTACCACTAGTAATATCTGCAGCTCTTGTATGCTGGACTATAGATTTAGCCTGTAAATATGAGGGAACAGAAAAGGGAGCGCTGACACATAACAATTTAACTCGGTAGGACGCCCAAGCTTGCGGTTGAAAGTATCGGACAGGACACACGGTGTCGAGTACGCCATACGCGACATCACGGCGTACGCTAACAAGTACAAGGCACAGGGCAAGGAGATAATCTATCTCAACATAGGAGACCCGGTCAAGTTTGACTTCAAGACACCCGAGCACATAAAAAAGGCCCTTGTAGATGCGGTAAACCATGACGAAAACTATTATGCAGACTCTGAGGGTCTGCCTGAGCTCCGCGAGGCCATAGTCGAAAAAGAGTCTGAAAAGGGGCTTTCAATTACAGAAGAAGACGTCATAGTTACAAACGGAGTTTCAGAGGGTCTGGACATGACGCTTGCATCAATAGTCGACCCAAACAGCGAAGTCCTCATGCCCGGCCCGTATTACCCCCCATATTCATCGTATGTCAGGTTCTATGGCGGCAGGCCGGTAGAATTTCGCCTGCATAACGACGGCAGACCTGATCTTGAAGACCTGCGCAAGAAAATAACTCCTCGATCAAGGGCACTTTGCATAATAAGCCCCAACAATCCCACCGGTGAAGTTTTCGACAGAAAGAGCTTGCAGCAGCTCATCGACATAGCGACCGAGCACGATCTCTATGTCATCTGCGACGAGATTTACGACAAGATAACCTTTGACTCCCAGTTCACCGGCATAGGCAAGGTTGCCAAGGATGCTCCCGTTGTCCTCCTGAATGGCTTTTCCAAGGCCTATTTGATGACCGGCTGGCGCTGCGGCTACATCTGTATGAATAGTCAATCACGCAAACTAGACCAGTTCCGAGAAGACGTGCCCAAGCTTGCGAGGGTTCGAATTGCTTCAAATTTGCCGGTTCAGCATGCTGCAATACAGGCACTGAGGGGTCCTCAAGATCACATACCAATAATGGTTGACAAGTTGAGAAAGAGGCGCGACTATGTGCTCAAGAGACTGACAGGCATGGACATACACTGCAGGTTGCCACGGGGTGCATTCTATGCATTTCCGAAAATTGACATCCGAAATAGGTGGAAGGACGATCAGCAATTTGTTGTTGATCTCTTGAACCGCACAGGCGTACTTACAGTACACGGTTCGGGATTTGGCTCTACCTACGGTTCAGGACATTTCCGCATAGTCTATCTTGCACAGGGGGAAGTCCTTGAAAAGGCGATGAACAGACTGGAAGAATTCTTGCGCAAACCTAGTTCGGAATAACTCCTTCGCCCATGAACAGCTTTTTGGCTTCATCTATGGGAAGATCCGCGCTTGGCAGTATGATGTCAGACCTGACAATCTCGCCCCGCTCGACTGGTTTGCCGCGCTTGATGGTGACATGGCTGAGCTCTGCTAACATCGTTCTGAACTCGCCGTCATCCGCATTTTCGCTCGTGACAAGCTCCACCAGCGAATCATCAATCGCGTTGAGTCTTTTGAGTGTAGTCAAGTCCACATAGAATTGGCCCTGCCCCATTATCCGGACAACTTTTTTAGAGTTGGCAGAAGGTTTGACCTTGCGAACCCGCGCGACCTTGCGGATTTTTTTTGCAGTTTTCGTTTTTCCTGCTACCCTGGCCCTTGCCTTTGCACGCTTCAAGCCGGATTTCCCCAGTTAGTATTGCAGCATGCATTCCCTGACTTTAACTTTGCTAATTTCTTCTCAAAGCAGTATAAAATTAAGAAATTCTTTTATGATGACGAGATTTCGTAACTATTTGAGTAAAAACTTGCATATTATCGCGAGCCTGTTACTCGACAATCGACTTATTTCTCTAGATCACCTATTAAATCTGCGCCAATCATGCTCGTCAGGCGGGCCATAGTCCTCCTTCTTTTTAAAGTACCCCCAGTAGAGCAAGAATCCCCCTATTCCAATCATGACGAGTACAAACTTTTCGTTTGTGAGCGCCGCATTGACGAAATTATCCAAGAATACTTGGTTGCCACTCTCCACTAGACCTGACGCTGCTTCTATATTGTACAACACAAGGTTTCTTATCGCGATTATTCCTGCAGCGACGAAGAAAAGTATACCCATCGCGGACATCCAGTTGCGCCCGCGCCCCGGCCCTTGTTCATGCCCACGCATGGTCTATTATGCCAACACCAGAGCTCATAACGTTTACGTCAATTTCAATCCCGGATGCTTCATCTTGTTGCGCTTTGCCGCGTTCAGTAGCATCGGGGTGAGCACCTCTGCCTGATATGTGAGGGAGAGCGGGCCGAGGTATACCGGTCTCAATCCCTGTATTTCTGAAACAAGCTCGGATAGCTTTGTGACAACGTTTACGTCATCTCCGCAAATGAACGTATCTGCATCAAGTCCAGAACCGATGTTTTTCAGCTTGACCTCTGATATAGTATGAAATGCAGAGACAATCCTTGACCTTGGTGACATCTTGTCGGAGACAAGTTCTGCAGCCGGCTTTTTGCCCTGCTCTATGGGGATATATGCAAAACCGCTGTCCGTGCGCGTCATTGGAACAATGGGCGATACTACTATACAGTCACTTCTTGCCTGTGATGCCAGCTTGGCACATGTGTCGTCGATGAACTCGTAGGGTATCGAAAGGATAAGTACGTCAGAATCTTTTGCAAGCGAGATGTTTTCATCACCTGTGATGTTTCCGGCCATCGAGCTGCCGTACGCCTGCTTTGCCACATTCAAGTAGTTTGCGGCCGCCTCCTGTGCCTTCTGTGCCTCTCTGGAACCAACGATCACATCGTGCCTGAGGCACCATCTGAGGGCAAATCCCTCTCCCATGCCTCCTGTGCCGCCTACTATTCCAATCTTCATGAAACCCATTGCAAGCGGTTTGGATATTAACTTTACATTTGAAATAGGCGCCATCGATTTACCAGTTCTGGACTCTGCTTCTTCATTACAGAGGCATACAGTCTTTAGGACAATGATCCTGCCTATTGGCCTTTAGGCGCAAACTAGTAAAGTAACAGCGCCTAAAAAATTAAGTATCGGACAGGCAACCCATTTTATGTG
>CAZPIL010000101.1:0-6069 GCA_964586705.1 uncultured Nitrososphaera sp.
GGAGTCTTCTTGTTCGCCGCGAAGATCCTCGGGTGCAGTTCAGCGTTGTAAAACTCATCGTAGGACTGTTGCTTGCGGCCATAAGTAAACGTCATCGTGACTGGACCCATGCCAAGCGGATCCATTTCATAGGTTCCTACGACCTGTGTCTCGGGACCGATAAATTGTTCGATGTAGTCAGGATGAGCTACAACGACATCTTCGCGAGCATAACCGTCCCGGAGCAGTGCAGCTTCTACCTTCCTAAGACCATATGGTGCATAGTTGGCGTAACCATTAGTGTGTTCAATAGGGTTGCAGATAAAGTCGAAAAGAATTCTTGGAGTGACTTGGTTTCCAAGTATGCGGTACAGAAACGTGTCATGGCTCCTGTTCATATCAAGTGCTGGAGCACATCCAAAAAATGAGGCAAGTGAGATCCCCCTGTACGGAGACATTAGCGTTCGGTCTGCAGTGAGGACAACCTTAGGGTGCTTTGACAATGACCTAAATCCCTTTTAAGGGGGGAATAAATTGAAGATGCATTAAAAGTTTTCCAATAACTTCAGGGTGTGTTTTGGGATTTAAATTCGTCTTTTGAGGTATACTTGCAGGGTATCATTGCCAAGCTTGCCCCTGAGTGAATCATGCATCTTCCTTACCACTCCAAAGCCTCTGAAGGTCAGAGCAGTATAAATCTGGACAAGCGTGGCGCCTTTTTGAATTGCCTGCCAGGCGTCTTCTCCATCCCAAATGCCACCACATGCAATTATGACGAGGTCGGGAAATTCTCTATGTACATCTTCGACCATCTTTAGCATGTATGGAAGAAGCGGTCTGCCGCTTTCGCCGGCCACCGGCCGGGCGAAGTCCTTTGTAAGCAGGTTTTTTGAAGTATCAACTGGTCGCGTATTACCGAGTACTATTGCCTGGCCGCCATTTTCATAGAAGACCTTTATAGATTTTAGCCGTTCTCTGCGCTCGCTATCTGTTGGAGGCAAGGAAGTATAGGGCGCGACCTTGGATGCCTTTATCAACCTTTGTGGTACGTGCGAGTTCATAAGGTCTATCATCTTTTTAGTGAACTCGGGTGTCTGTAGTTTTCTGTTAAAATCAGTGTTAGGCGAGGCACGGTTATCCTCAAACCCAAAGTCAACATAAGGCGCGGTCTGTCGTATTATTTCCTTGCCTGCATCAAGCACTGCATCCTCCGTATACGTTTCGGTGATTCCAGAGAAGTTTAGCAGTATTTTAGCGCGGCCTCTCGGACCTTGTATGAACCTGCGCAGGTTATTGACAGTATAATCGAGTCCTTTATGCGGATACCCCTGTGCGTTTATCAATGCCTCCCGCGCGTCATCAGCGACAAGTCTGCTCTGTGGATTGCCGGCCCGCGCGTTCAGGAGCACACTCCCAGGGTTCAGATACCCAAAAACATACGAGGTCGGAGCAAGCATCTCGCAATCCTTGTCAAAGCCGGCCGCCATTCCCACGGGACTTTTCAACACATGTCCTGCAACCTTGACTTCAAGCTGCGGACCGGGATCAAAGTATGACTCGTTCTTGCGAAACTTGTCTGCCATCCTGGAAAGGCGCTCCTTTGCAACTTCGTGTACTACTTCGGCCTGCGATAGTTCTGGAGTGGCCTTGTGCCTTGAATAGAGATACTTGCGATAAAGTTTGAAAAGCGACGGGTCAAGAGATGCCTTGAAGGTGTCCATGAGCACTTGTCAGACATTTTGCTTGCGGTAAGATATATGGCTAGTGCTGACTATCTTTTACAAACTGCCATAACTGAGACCAGAGCATGTCAAAGCTATGTGGGTTTATTTCATAAGAGACAGAGTTGCCGTACTCGTTTGTGATAGCGAATGTGCTGTCACTGATTGAGATTGACCTGTCCTCCGCAGATATCAATACGCTACCGTCCACTCGTACTTTAGCCTTTTTCTTTGTCATGAATGTCATCGGTGGGCAGGATTTTTAAATGCATTTGCACATATTGCCACCGATGACGAAGTCTGCAGACTGTCAGGAGAACAACCACGGCGTTTGCAAAGGTTTCTTCAATCAAGAGGTTGAATCATCCCAAGTTACTCGAGTATGCGCATGTCCATGCCACGATAGCATGTATCAGCTCGTGCGCAACACTATCGCTCTGGTCAACCAAGCAGAGCGGACTAATCCGTTTAACCAGAACTATGACGAGCGCTTATAGCGGAATTTTAGATATAGAAGTGCAAGGTTGAGTGTCGTTCCGGTCGCGTTCGCACCTATTATAACCCAGTCCTCTCTAAATATTCCATAGGTAAGCCAGAGCGTCGTGCCGGACGCAAAGAGTGTCATAAGGTACGGCGAGACGTCGTGCATCCTTTTAGTGCGCAAGGCGCGCGCAAGCTGGGGAACAAAGCTGCCGGTGGTTAGCGCTGCTGCAAGCGATCCCACAACGGTAACGAAAATGCCGTCAAAGATCACTTGCATTATCAACTGCGACGGCATGTGGGCTCATTTGCCGGCCCATCTATTAAACGTCTGCCCTGCCAAATTTAATAGGTACGGAGAACAAGTTAAAGTGTATGCAGCTAAAAGACCTTGTCGAAGGAACAGTGGTAGGTTCTGGCTCGGACTATATCGTTGTACAAAAGGGCAGGAAAAGGATAATGCTAGAATGTCAAGGTTTCAAGATGCAGGAGCTGAAGACGCATGGGACACCATATGGATCGCAATTTGATTGATTTTAGTACAGAGTCAATAAAAATTCCGTAAAAAGTTAAATTGAGTTACAGAACACACCTCAACGTTTGACGCAAAAGGTTACTGCCGAGGTAGCTGGCAGACCGGCAGGAGTTCCGGTCTCCCAGACAAGGGCCGTTCACAGGGGCAGAGTGAAATACGACAAGAAGGCGGAATCCGAGTTCTTTGTAGATAACTCGGCACTTGCCGGCTTTAGTACAGAGCGCATCCTCTACATGGCCGTAAGGGAGCTTATTGAAAATTCCCTTGATTCGTGCGAAACGGGCTACATACTACCACATGTGTCACTATCCTTGAAAGTAGCTGACCCGGCAAATGACCTCTGGAAGATCACCTGCGAAGATAATGGAATAGGCGTACCTCATGAGAAGGTTCCGGTTGCGGTATGCTCTTTCCTCACATCTGGCAAGTATGTAGAAAAACAACAGAGGGGTCTCTTCGGCGTAGGTCTGAAGATGATAGCTGCCTTTTCCACCAAGGATACAGACCAGCCGCTGAAGGTATGGTCCAAGTCGTTTGAGGAGGACGTCGAATACTATTTTGAGCTTAGGACAGACATCAGCACAAACAGGCCGGTAGTTCTCGCCAAGAAGGCCCTGAAAGATGGAGAGGGTAAGATATACGGCAGGTCAGGGTTCAGAGTAGAAGCCATGCTCCGTACAAAGCTATCGCCTATAACAAAGGTCAACACTAAGAACAAGATAAACGAGTACATTAGCCAATCAAGCGTTGTCAATCCATACGCTATTCTTGAATTTGAAACAGATGAGGGCAAGGTGACATTTGAGCGCAGGACAGACGTTATGCCTCAGCCGGCAAAGGAAGTATTACCGCATCCGGCGGATATGGATCTGCAGACGCTTAAAAAGGCCATAATGAATTTCACGAACCAAAAGACAACTCTTCAAGGGGTGCTCACAGGGTCATTTCAAAAGCTATCAAGCGAGAAGGCTAGGCAGATAGTCAATGAAGCGGGTCTTGAGAACAAGCAGGCAGACTCGTATGACGAGCACGAGCTCATCAAGATAGTGAACGTATGCAAGCAGACCAGATTCCACATGCCAAATACGGACCACCTGAGCCCGATAGATGAGGAGATACTTACTGCAGGCATGACTTCAGAATATACCATAATATCCGGCAAAGACGAGACAAACCAACAGCCGCAGCTTTCGGTAAAGATACTGAAGCCGTCGCTGACTGCATATTCGTCAAGAACATGTGTAATTAACAACAGGGCAACAATAGTAGAATGCGGTATTGCCTATGGAGGCAATATTGGCTCATTCAAGATGTACAGGTTCGCCAACAAGATCCCGCTGCTTTACGATGAAGGATCAGACGTGGCAAAGGAAGTTGTATCTGAAGTCGAGATAAACAAAATGGGCATATCAAAGAAGGAGGTTAAAGAGCAGTTTGCAAACCCGGACGCTAGGTCGGATAGAGCAGTAGAATTGCTGCCGCTGCATATCTTCTTCCACATCTGCTCCACCAAGATACCCTACAAGACTGCAGGTAAGGAGAGCATCGCGTCTGAAGGGGACCTGAAGCGATACATGAAAGCGTGCCTATCAGACCTCTATCGCAAGGTAAGCGCGCAGATACGCAAGGAGCTTCGGATGAAGGACGCGCAGAATAGACTGTCTCTTTACAAGTACTACATACCACTTGTTGTTGAAGCGATTTCAGACTCGATAACTGTAGATGCAAAGAAGCTTGAGCAGGCATTCACAGAGCTTGCAGAGAAGCACGTGTCTGGCGAGACCTCGGGCCAACAAGTTGAGTCGCATGACGAGATAACAAGCAAGCGCCTAGATGAGGAGACAGTAGAAGATAAAATAGATGGCAAGGGCATAAAGCGCGATAAAGCGCAGATGGCGATAAATACAGCAAGAAAAAAGGGTGAGCGCACAAGTTCTAGTTCAAAGAAAGAAAGTCAGACCACCCTTGCAGAGTTTTCCAAGAAAGCGAGGAAGAAGTAAATGCCTGTGAAAGACAAACGCCATCAAGAAGTTACCAAGAAAATAAAGACGATAATGAAGGATGTGAGCACGGACCTACTGCAACAGAAGACTATGCCGGTTCTCAACCTTCCAAAGGTTGGCTACGACAATACCGTCTGGTCGGAAGAAAAAAGAATGCTCACAATAGGAGAGAAGATGGTAAAAGTGAGCCCGGATAGTACCAAAAAGATCCCAACCTTTGCCCAGTATTTGGTAATGGCAAACGCAGTGCGCAAGCTACTCGACGAGGAGATGGAGAGCACGATAAGAGGAATGTATTACGCGACCCTCAGCACCGTTGGCGATGAAAAGAACAAGCAGAAATTCTGGAATGGGCAGGAGGATTCGGACAGTGCAATCAAGGCAATAGAACTTTTGACCAGCGTCCCTCGCGAGGAATTCTCGGTAACGTCAAAGCCAAAGGGCATGATTTCAGGACCCATTACTCTAAGGGTCGGAGGCGACATCATAGATTGCAACCTTGGAAGCAGGGCCACTTCACAGTTGATCCCAACAAACATCCGCGATGTCGAGATCGTCAAGGTCAAGGCAGACTTTGTCATGGTTGTCGAAAAGGACACAGTGCTCAACAATATTCGCAAGTCGGGGTTCATCCAGAAATACAACGCCATTCTCATGACTGGCTCAGGGGAACCGGATAGAGCAACCAGGAACATGGTCAAGACTCTTAACGAGGATTGGAAAAAGCCAGTTGTGGTATTTGCAGATGCAGATCCATGGGGTCTAGGGATCGCGCTACGATACAAGATAGGCAGCGAATCGTTGAGCTATGACAGCGACAGGCTTGTGACCCCGAACGCAAAGGTCCTAGGCATGATGTTTTCAGACATTTACGAGTACAATATACCCGAAGTAGCGAGGCTGTCTGCTACTGACGAAGATCTGAACAGGGCATCAGACATGAAGAAAAAGCCGTGGTTCCAAGATAAAAAGTGGCAAAAGGAGCTTGATCTATTTTTGAAGAACAAGGAAAAGTGTGAGCTGGACGCGTTCTTTAAACATGGATTCAAGTACCTGGCAGAAACATACCTACCACAAAAACTGCGCGCGGCTGGTGTAATCTAGGCAACTCCAGTTGAGCTCTCGAGATTATAGCAGACCGCATCTAATTGGCTCTGAATTTCTTTCAATAAGAACGAGCAAGCGCGCACGCCAGATGCGGCTTGTCGCGAGCGTCAGAGGTATAGAAGCAGTAGTTCCCGAAGGCTTTAGCGCAAATAAGCTTCGTGAATTTGTGGAGAGCAAGCGCAACTGGATATCCAAGATGTCCCAACATTATGGCAGAATACAAGAACGTTCAGGTCATGAAGAG
>CAZPIL010000102.1:0-1571 GCA_964586705.1 uncultured Nitrososphaera sp.
AGCGACATAGATAACATATTTGACAGGGCAGCAAGTGGTAAATCACTTGTAAAGAACAGACAGACACTGACCATTGACTACGTTCCTGACAGGTTGCCCTTCAGAGATGAAGAAGCACGCAGCCTTGCAGAAACATTATCAACTGTTTTGAAAAGGGATCCCGGTCGCCCATCCAACCTGCTGCTATTCGGCAAACCCGGAACCGGCAAGACCGCTGTGGTAAAATCTGTCGTTGACAAACTTAAGAAAAAGACCGCAGAACTTGGCATTAAATTAACCGTACCAGTGATAAATGCAAAGTTGGCCAACAGCGCCTACAAGATCCTGTATGAGATCGCTGAAGACATGGGCATCAACAGGGAAGAAAAAAGGGTACACTTTACCGGACTTTCTATGGGCGAAGCTACAGACAGGATTTTGCAGTTCGTACGCAAAAACAAAATGCATGTCATTTTAGTTATAGATGAAATTGATTCACTGGTAGACAAGAACGGCGATGATGTGCTCTATTCATTTACCCGGGCAAACGAGCGCATGGCCAGTGGTGGTTTTATCAGCCTTATCGGCATATCCAACAGCCTCACGTTCAAGGACAAGCTTGACCCGCGGGTAAGAAGCAGCCTTTCCGAAGAAGAGATGGTCTTTAATCCCTACGGCGTTGAGCAGCTGCGTCAGATCTTGGGAGAGCGATCCAAAATCGCGTTCAATGATGGCGCTATTGCCGACGCTGCCATCAATCTATGCGCGGCTATGGCTGGCAGGGAGCACGGCGACGCAAGAAAGGCCATCGACCTTTTGCGCGTGGCAGCCGAACTTGCAGAGCGCACCCACGCGCCCAAGGTGGAAGAAAAACATGTCCGGGCTGCGCAGGAAAAGATAGAAAGGGACACGAACCTAGAAGTCATACGCAATGCCACTCTTCATGAAAAGCTGGTGGTGATCGCGATAACAAAATCAAAGAATGGCAACACTGGCGAGGTTTATGAAATCTATTCGTCCCTGTGCAGACAGGCGGACCATGATCCTCTTACACAACGCAGAATGACGCAGATAATCAGTAGAATGGACCAGCTGGGCCTGATATCCACGGATATCGTCAACCAAGGACGCTATGGCCGGTCGCAAAAAATCAGATCTACGGTTCCACTTGCTACAATAAAGGCTGCACTGGAAGATGATTCCGTGCTTTCGGAGCTCATTCGGTGAACTACCATTGGACAAGTCCAATGGCTTCCCGGCCAAGGTTGCCCTCGTTTCCCGGTAATCCGCATGTCGCCAGTACGGAATTGCTGCTTCAGCGACCGAGTTTTTGATCTCTGCAGCCGTGCATTCCCCTCGCCCCGAGGATAGTGTGTCTTGGCGCAATCCTGTTTCGGCTTTACATGGCAACAGGTACGCGTCAATACTAATGCCAAGACGTTCTTCCACTCTGCCTAGCTCTGACACCACGATAATAATACATTATAACTATAAAAGATCAGCGATTCATCCACCGGACAAGTCTGGTGGACTTCTCGCTATAATTCGTTAAAATTCTTCATGAAGGGCTGCATAGTTGCCAGATTGATAAC
>CAZPIL010000102.1:1671-6031 GCA_964586705.1 uncultured Nitrososphaera sp.
GCTATAATTCGTTAAAATTCTTCATGAAGGGCTGCATAGTTGCCAGATTGATAACTATGGCTATTCCCGGTGATGGTGTTATCCCCATCGTCTGCTGGAATCTCGTCTGCCCTTGCCATGCGCCAGAATTGACTACGAGCGTTCCCCGGTAGCTGTCAACGTCTGTGACATGTATGTGTCCTGAATGCAGGATGTCTGGAACCTCTGTCATCACCATCATATCCTCAAGCTCGGGCGCTATGGGGGTACGTTCACCGTATGTTGGCGAAAGATGGCGCGCCTTTAACAACACTTTCATCGCCTCTGCCGGCTGCTGATAGCTGAGACCCGGCGTCGTTGCTATCACGTCGTCAAGACTCTGCCCGTGGAACATGAGAATTTTGACGCCATTGAGGCTGACCATTGCAGGGTTGCCAAGTATCTTGCAGTTCTCAAGGTCGTACAGCCCGCCCGATGTTGCTCGTGGGAATACCGGCTGCGGCAATGCTCTGCGACCCGGATCGTGATTACCCGGGATTATGAATGTCTTGATATGCTTTGGAATTTTCGACAGCAATCTTGTCGCGTAGCTCATCTGACTTGCCACATCTGTCATCAAGATCTCCTTGTCCTGGTTGGGAAATATTCCAATCCCCTCGATGACATCGCCTCCGATGCACAGGAACCTCGTCTTGCGCGCAATCTCATCATCGGATGAGAGCCAATCCAGAAACCTGAGGAATTCTTGCTCCATGAAATACTTGCTTCCAACGTGCATGTCAGATATGAGAACGGCATAAACCTCCGACTTGCTTCTGCTTCGAAGGTGGTCAGGAATATCCGGCGAAATAACGCTCTTAACCGAGAGTCCGGGCACCCCTCTGGCATTTTCAAGCTCTAACATCACCACCTGGTCAAGAGCAAGCATCGATGAAGCTTTCTTTGCCTCTTCTGCCGCAGCAATGACTTGCATCCTTCCAGTATAGTCGTCAAGCTCGAGCTCGATGCCGTTCTTCCTCTGCCGCCTTGACATCAAAAGGCCGGCGATAAAGTGTGTGCCAGCGTTGCCGAGGCTCCTCTCACCCCTGCCGCTTCCGGAACGTCCATTTTGCTTCACGGCAGAAATCTTTGCAATCCTCCTGCTGTCCGGTCTCTGGGCCAAGATGCGCATTGTTTTCTCAAAACGACTCTTGAACAAAAGTGCATATCCTTCGACTCCCTCGCCTGTGTTAACTGCCGGCGATGAATCCATTAGCACTTCCGCATTTTGTTCCGCCGGTTCATCCTCCATCTTTGCCACAGGAGCAATCAGTCCCCTTATGTCATCAACAACGATGACGGCGCTGCCGGACTTTTTCTGCCTAATGATATCCTGCATGGCCTTGAGCAGATCGCCCTGCAGACTCTTGAGCATCGCAAACGCGTCCGGGTGAATCTGGAATCCCTTGCTCGTAGCATACGAAAGCGCGCTCTTTATTTCACTTTGCAGTACCAAGAAACCGCATACCGGTGCGGGCCCGCCCTTAATTGTTTTTCTATAGCGTTTTATTTTACCGCAGCAAAGGTACACCATGAAAAAGTTCTGTGGCAGGTGCAAGAAGGAGCTACCACAGGATTCGAAGTATCTGCTTTGCGGCAAATGCCACAAAAAGATCGCACTTGCAGACGACGACAGGGAGTTCACCGAAAATTCAAGGGTGCACTGGCGTTAGCGCTTCTTCCATTTCTTGGCCCACCAGAATGTGAGCAGACCAAATGCAAATAGCGCCACCCCCGTGGAAAGGTGAGAGGCGACTACGACAGGATGAAGGGCCGTCAAGACCGTCAGCAGCCCTAAGACTATCTGCAATGTCACTATCGCTGCAGCCACAAGCGCTGCCTTTTTGGCAGGTCTTGCCTTGGAGGGTACGACCACGGCGGTAGCATAGACTACTGCAGCCGTTATCACTGCAACGACCCTGTGCACATACTCTATCATGTAATGATCTTCTGGTGGCCCGAAACCGTTCGGGCACAGCGGCCACTCGGTGCACACCAAGCCTCTTTCAGTAATGGGGCCGGCGCTCAAGAAAACTCCGACGAGCATCGTTGAATAAACAAGTCCCATAGATACAAAGGCAAGGATGATGACCGGCTTTTTCAGCTCCGGTTCGGCCCCTTCTTGCGCCACCGTAATGCAGTTGCCCGGCTCCAATTATAAATTCTTGCAGGCTCCAAAAGCAAACCAAGGAGCTTCGTATGAGACAGGCTTCCTTACTTCTGTAAGTGGCAGGTTAATCAGGTTCCTTGTTTATCAAGTTTTTCTGTTCTGAGCTCCACTCGACGTTGCCAGCCATTTTCAACCATTCAACATACATACTGCATTCTTGATGTCTTTCTGGCTTGGTAAGAATGTTTGTTGGTATCTGGAGCTCTAATGGAGAGATCCTGATAGACGCGCCGCTCAGGACTATCTGTTTGCTGTTGTTCAGAATCCAACTGTCATTTTCTCTTTTTGCCGGAAACTTGATCCCTGATCGCATAGTTGCAGTATCTGCTATCCTGCGCAAGGCAGGCAGGATGCATCGTTGGTTGTAATAGTACAATACTGATTGACTTGCGTTCCCCGAACGGATCTAGACAAATTGACCACCAGCCTTAAAGCCAAAAAATGAGAAAATAAAATGTGCATGCAGTTCTCCTTGTGGATCAAGAACATCACACAGCGGAACTAATGAAGACGTATCTCCGGGCCGACGGCTATATGGTAGACCATACACCATACCCGGAAGAGGCAATCCAGCTTGCAGACCAGATCCAGTATGGCGTTGTACTGACTGACCTCTTGATGCAGGGTATGACTGGCTTTGACCTTTATCGCCAGATAGCCTTGCACGATGTGCGTGTACGCTTTGTGTTCATGATAACGCTCTCCGGCGAGACGCTGAAGGTACTCGGTTCGCTTGATAGGAACGAGGTGATAAAGAAGGAGCCTCTATCCATTAGCGAGGTGATATCTAAGGTGCGCGCCGCATTTACGAATAGTCGCTGAATATGCTGTTAAGGTGTGATACCAGCTCATCACGCAGCCGGATCACCTTGGCGCGCTTTTCACCATCCAGGTCCATCATGAGCAATGCATCCAGTCCTTCTACTAAATATTTGATATTCGTCAGAGTCAAGAGCACTTTTCCCTCTTCCACTTTGCCCGCCATTCTACTATACTACGCAGTGCTCATTATTAATAATCGCTGTTTTAAAGAATTATGGCGAGAAGTCCACCAGACTTGTCCGGTGGATGAATCGCTGATCTTTTATACCAAAGGAGTTTGAAATAGCCGTTGGCAATAACCATCAAGTGCCGTCTCTATCCAACACATGAGCAGCAAGACAAGCTGGAACAGACACTTGATGGCTGTAGATGGGTGTACAACTATTTCCGTAGCAGGCAAATGTCTTTAGAGGACATGCAATTTTCTCTTGTGGAGCTGAAAGAATCCCATACCTGGTTAAGGAACTACCACTCAAAAATGCTGCAGATGGTAGTACACCAGATAGATGCCGCAAGAAAAGCATTGGGAATACTTGATAAGAACGGAAGGAAAACTGGCAGCCTAAAGTATTCTGAGGAATTTACAACATTTGTATACAACCAGTCAGGATTCAAGATAGAAAGGCATGGTGATACTGATTTGTTATGGCTGTCAAAGGTAGGCTATGTGCAAATCAGGCTGCATCGCGGAGGACAGCCTGTCAATATCAAACAGATATCGGTAACCAGAAAACCAAGTGGAAGATGGTTTGCCAACATCGTCTGTGAAGAAGCCAGACGACCAGTTCCTAGAATAGATACTTCAAAGTGTGTAGGCATCGATGTCGGCATCAAGAACTTTCTGTATGATTCTGATGGTGGTTCTATTCCAAATCCTAGATTTCTGACAAAGATGCTAAAGCCATTGAGAAGAGTTGATAGAAAAGTAGCCAGAAGAAAAATTGGTGGCAATAATTACGTAAAGGCCAAGAACATGAGAGCACGTCTGTATGAAAGGATGTACAACAGGCGTATTGATTTCTTGCACAAGGTATCGACAGAATATGCTAGTAAATATGACCTGATATTTTTAGAACGATTGCAGATACCCAACATGGTCAAAAACCACAAACTGGCAAGGGCTATACTTGACTGCGGATGGGGAACATTCAAAGAGATACTGCAGTACAAGACCAAGCTTGTGATAGATGATGTGCATCCAGCATATACCAGTATAGAATGCTCAAGGTGCCATGAAATGGTTCCCAAGTCACTGGCTGTAAGGACTCATGTATGCCCCAAGTGTGGCCTTGTCATTGACAGAGACTACAACTCGGCAATAGTTGTAGAGCAACGTGGTAGAGCGTTGCT
>CAZPIL010000103.1:0-5955 GCA_964586705.1 uncultured Nitrososphaera sp.
ATCCAGTGAGGATTTCAGAAGTCCTAGTCAAAAGTTTCATCTACAGGATTCAGCAGCCGGGCGCGCAGGCTGCTTTTCAGTCAGCTTATGAGAATAGCACCAATAGCCAGCTTGGAGACCAATGTCTAGACCGCATCAACAATCCAACCCTGATAATCTGGGGCAAAGAAGACAGGCTGATTCCAAATGAATATTTTCAGGCTTTTGATAGAGCATTGAGAAATACTGTCTCATATACCATCACAGATGCAGGACATGCGCCATTCGCGGAAAAACCGGCTATTGTTTGCGAGCTTTTGCGTATGTTCCTTTGATTGTCAGATATCGTATCTTAGTAAAGGCAGCGTATATGCAATTCATGCACAAATGAGCAAGGTTTAATCCTAGAGCAGAGTCAGATTTCATGATGCTGAAAGGAAGCCTTGAGATACATGAATTTGAAAGCAATGTACTAAAGATGAACCCCCTTCACGACCCATATGTTAGAGAGCTTGCAATCTATCTTCCACAAGGATACTCACGCAGCAATTCCAGAGGCTATCCTGCGGTTCTTTGCCTTATCGGTTACGGAGGGACAGGAAGATCATTTCTGAATGTTGATCCTTTCATGGAAGGTATAGACGTTCGGATGAACCGACTAGTTAATGAGAGAAAATGTGGCCCAATGGTGCTAGTACTGGCCGACTGCTTCACAAAGTTTGGCGGGAGTCAGTACATCAACTCATCTGCGACTGGAATGTATGAGGATTACCTTGTTAAGGAAATCATCCCATTCATTGAGAGGACATACAATATATCCAGTAATGCGGTAATGGGGCACTCTTCTGGCGGCTATGGTGCAATGTCCCTTGGGATGCGCCATCGGGGCATATTCCAAGCAGTGGCCAGCCACGCGGGGGACTCGGGATTTGAGTATTGTTACCTGCCAGATTTTCCAAAGACACTCGCTGTATTTAGAAAGGCAGGCGGGCCGAGAAAATGGTTTGAAGAGTTCCTGCGTAAGCAAAACAAATACCAAGATGACGATGACTTGACGGCTCTTAGTATCCTTGGAATGGCTGCACACTATTCTCCAAATGAAAAAGCAGATCTGGGAGTAGATTTTCCGTTCAACTTGGACACCGGAGAAATAAGGCAACAGATCTGGGAGCGGTGGTTGTCCTTTGACCCTGCCAGAATGATAGAAAGTTATCACGAAAGCTTGCGAAAGCTAAAGCTGTTCTATGCGGACTGTGGAATAAGGGATGAGTTCAACATGATTTGGGGATGTAGGATGATTCACTCGAAGTTGAAAATGATGGGCATAGAGCATAGATACGAGGAGTTTGACGGCGGCCACAAGAAGATAGGACACAGATATGATATTTCACTTCCACTAATTTACCAAAAGTTAGCCGGCTAATCATTTTATAACTCCGGTGTTTACTTATGTACCGTACTTTCATACGCCTTAAGTAATTTTTCAGAAATATGCATTGTGTGAAGCAATATTCCCTTCTCTCAATCATTGCGTTTCTTCTAGCACTAGTTGTAGTACCTTCTTCTGCTTATGCGCAAAACCAGACAAGTACAGAAGTTGAAGTGTCTTACAGCTCGTCATACGAAACAGACGAGCCCAGTGTGATCACACCTGTTACAGTGGGACTTGAATATCACCTTTACAACCCTGGCGACGAGGTTATGGTCAGAGGGTCAGTATTGGATGATCTCGTGGAACAAATTGACAACCTAGACTTGATCGAGGTAGAGCTGAAAGATGGAGACGAAAACGTAGTTGCTAGACAAAATGCCACGGTGGAAAATGGCGGAAACTATTCTACAACTTTGAATATTCCGGATAATACGCAGCCTGGAACTTATACTGTCGAATCCAGAGCCGAAGTTGACGCAGATGCATTGGGCATAGTTGAGGCAATAACTTCTGCTACATTGAGATCTTCAATAGAATTTGTAATAGAAGAACCCACAGAATATAGTGTGAATGCTGAAGGAGAGGATTTCCAGGTGATTATAGCTAGTAATTCTGAAGTTGAGGGCTTTGAATTCAACCAGCAAGAAAGGAAGATCGCATTTTCTGTAGACGGGGATGACGGAACGACAGGAGTTACAGAAATTACTATACCCAAAGATCTTCTGAGTGGAGAAATGAGGGTCTTTATCGATGAGAACTTGGTTCCAGAAGAGGACGTGATAATAAAGTCAGAGACTGATGCAGAAACGACATTTGAGATCAACTACACCCACAGCATACATAGCATGGAGGTCACAGGAACAAATGTAATACCTGAATTTCCTATAGTTGCCGCGATAATGGCAGTGGCAATTTCTGTTATCATAGGAATAACTGTCCTGGGACGAACGCGTGGATTTATGGGAGGCTTGTGGAGCAACTAAGCATCCTCCCTCCTTCTTCTTTCTTAATTACCCAGAGTGGTCGAATTGGCAGCCAACGTTGCTGTAAGCGCATTAACTTTCGTAATAGGCTTGACAATATCAACTATCATTATCTATGTTTCTACGAGGCTGGCGGGGGAAAGAGCCAAGTTCGTCAAGGCATTTATTACTGCTATTGCCGGATCAGTGATATACAGCATAACTTATTTTCTAATAGGCCAGGGCTGGCTGGCCGCAATAGTGGGAGGAATAGGATGGCTACTTGCGCTACGAGGATTTTACAAGACAGGATGGTTAAAGGCATTCATAATAGCTCTTCTCATATGGATTGGCGCTACGATCGTCGGGCTAATTCTGCCTACCGCCCCAGGTCCTCTGTAAAGATGCATACTGATTAGAAAAATCGTTGGTGGTGGTGGTGGTGGTGGTGGTACTTGCTCGCTTGCTTGAAGTTCTAATCAGGCGATCTCCATGGTTACATTATTATCGCTTTGACGCGAAGCTAGGGGTGCTTTTGCATTGGTAGATTATTTATTCATCCCAGACAATTTTGCAGATCATCTTCTGAGGTCCACTATCACACTACTGGTAGTTCTCGATCCGTTAGGAATAGTACCTATCTTTATCGGTATGACACAGAGGATGGAGGTTATCAAGAGAAGAGAGCTTTCCAAGGTGGTCGTAATCATTGCCTCCGGGCTACTCTTCGTCTTTGCCTTTGCAGGAACCATTATCTTTAACATATTTGGCATTTCCATTGCCAGCTTTATGGTGGCCGGCGGGATTTTGTTGTTCATAGTAGCCATTGAGCTTTTGACGGGTGGAGGCTGGCGATTCATGGGCCAAGATACTGGTGAGGACACTGGAGTTGTGCCCCTTGCGTTTCCTCTGCTGGCCGGACCCGGTGCAATTACAGCGGTGATTATATCACTGGAGACTACGGGTATTCTTGTAACTGCTATTTCGATCCTGATAGCAATAGGTGTAACATACGCAGTCCTGAGACTTTCTGACAGAATCTACAAAGTGCTTGGCAGGAGAGGATCGCTAATAATAACTAGAGTGTTTGCAGTCTTTGTTGCGGCAATTGCTGTGCAGTACATTGTGGAAGGCGCGAAAGAGCTTTTTGCACTGCAATAGCAAACCATACAAGCGGCATATCTTTAGAGGCGGATGAACTCTGATAATCCTACTCGAAGGACAGGCAAGTTTCTCCCCGAAATCCGGAAAAGTCCTTTTTAGACGCCACCTTCCAAGCTCTTGATAAACTGCAAGCCATTTTTCAGCGACAATTCATAATTTCTGTGGTCATATATGGTTGGCTCGAAAGTTACATAACCATTGTACTCTGTGTGTACGAGGGCTCCGACTATGGCTTTAAAATCTATGTGACCGTATCCCGGCATCTTGCGATTATTGTCTGCAAAATGCATGTGACGCAGAGCTCCTTTTGCATTCAATATTGTGTGTTCAAATGAATCTTCCTCTATATTCATGTGGAAAGTGTCAAGCATAATCCCAAGGTATTCACTGTTTACCTTTTGTACAATATTCAAGGCATCATTAGCCGTATTGCAATAGGGTGTGCTGTACCTGTTGAGAGGCTCTACAAGGAGCGTGACTTGGTGCTCTGCGGCAAATCTTGCAAGCTCTGATAGGATTGGCGCAGCAATTTTTAGCGTATCTGATTTTGACTTTGCTGGAACTGCGCGATGGGTCCTGTCAAAGAATGAAAAGTCATCCTCTGCAAAGAGGCATACGTTCATGTGTTTTCCGCCGAGCAAATGGCACATCCTGACACATTTTTTCACATAATCGCCTGCCTGCTTTTGCAGTGATGCATCGGGGCCCAAAAGATTTCGCATTGATCCCCCACGGGCCTTTGAGCCCCACATGCCTGTTATGCCACACACAGGCATCCCGTACGAGTCGAATATCTCTGACAGTCGCCTTATGTCGACATTTTCTGGTTCGCCATACATTTCGACGGCATCGAATCCAAGACCGGATATTCTCTCCATTGTGTGTTCAAGAAGTTCTACGTCCTTGAATGATGCCAGAGTTATCGCGTACTTGAAGCCAACCTCACCCCTAGCTTCCAAGAATTCTGCCTGCCACATCCACACTTTTCATTATTCCATCCTTGCCTTCATGCTTGCCATTTGAAGCGTAGACGGCATATCCTTCACCTGTGGCAGGGTCTGCAGGCCTTCCGTGTGATCCTTTCACGAGTTTAGTGTCAAGCGGTATTCTCCTGGCTTGTGGATCAAAGAAAAGCTCAACAGGATCATACCCTGGTTTTCTGTGTATGTCGACTTTACCTGCAAAATCTGGTGCCTTCTCTTGGTCATACCACCAATAATATGAAAACCACCTGTCAATGTCAGAGATTGCGATGATTTCGCCACTGCGCGGATGGTTTATCCTTAGTCTTCTTTTCTGCTCTTCAGAATATAGCACTTGGTCAACGCCGTCAGTATCCTCTATTGTCCTTCTTGTCTGTTCAAGGTAGCCTTCCTTTACGTAGATGTGGGCCACCTGATGATCTACCATTGCAAACGCTTTGCTGAATTCCAGATCCACGTACTCCTTTTCTTGTATCGTCCGCGTTGCAAGCAGACCTGCATCACGCAAGGCGATGTTTATTGGCACCGCGCCGCTAACATTGTTAAAAGCATACTCTGAAAAGATAATGAATTGTGTTTGTTCTCTAATGTTCATCTCGGCAGTCTTTTGTACCATTCTTCCAACCATCTCATCTGCCTTCTGAAGGTCATTCTTCACCTGTGTACTGTCTTTTCCAAACCTTTGGGCAGAATAGTCTACATGAGGAAGGTACACGAGCATGATCTCTGGCTTGTGCTTCTCAAGGGTAAGCTCTGCAGACTTGCAGATCCATTCGCTTGCTTTGGATGACGCAAGGGGACCCCAGTAGTCCGCAAGGTTGAACTCACCGAGTTTTTCCTTCAGATTCTCATAATAGCCTACAGGCCTTGAGTAGCACCACAAGATCATTCCGCTATCGGTATGGAGTGGCCGCGGAGTCACGACGATGTCAGCTTGTGCATACATCGAATTCTGCCAGAAAAGACATGCTGTCTTGGCCTGAGGGTTCTTGATTTTTGCGGAGTCCCATATTCTGTCTGCTTGCACAAGTTTGCTTGGTTGTTCCCAGAAGGAAACAGAAAAGCTGTCTCTGTCGTACATACCATTAGATATTATCCCATGCTCGCTAGGATACTTGCCGGATAGCACGCTGGCTTGGACAGTGCAGGTTACAGCTGGGAAAGCAGGCTCCATTTTTGCTAGCTGACCTTCCTCTGCCACCTTGTCGATATTTGGAAGAAATCCCTTACCTATGTGATCATGTTCCAGACCCACAACGTCCATAACGATAACATGTCTGGCCATATGCCTATTGGACTCCTCGTCATTAATTTCCTTTATGAAGTCAGGCTCTGTCAAGTCTTAGGTTGATGGTGTTACCTGTCAAAAATCGGTTGACACGATCCACTATACCCACTCTCCCCAAGGTGACTGCTATCTTATAAGCAGCCACAA
>CAZPIL010000104.1:0-5954 GCA_964586705.1 uncultured Nitrososphaera sp.
TGATGCCGATAAGGAAGGACAAATCGCACTTGCCAAAAGAAACGACATGACCACAGAACAATGGAAGATAGTGTTTGACAAGGTATCCAAGCACTGTGTATGGTCGATAATCGAAGGAGGCGAACCCACAACCAGACCAGACTTCATGGAACTTGTAAAGTATCTGCATTCATTAAAGATGCCTATTACCCTGATAACAAATTGCTCTCTCCTGCACACAATCGACCTTGAGGAGTTGAAAAAATATATCCAATTTGTCACATGTAGTATTGACTCAGTCTTTGAAGAGCCATACTGTAAGGTTCGTGGCGTCTCGAGGCAAACATACAAGCGCGTTATAGACAACCTGCACTTGCTCACCAATCATAAAGTTCCTCACTACTTCAACAGCGTCATCACAAAACACAATACGCAAGAATTCATCGATCAGACATATTTTGATCGTGCAAAAGAGCTGGGCGCAAATGCAGTATCCTTCACATTTGTAGAAGACAGGTCAGATGTCGATTACTCATTATTGCCCGACAGGCAAACTATGGCCAAGGTGTGTACAAGCATACTCGATCATATGAGCAAGAAGAGAGAGCCGCAGGTCATGATACCTCCCGAATACTTTCAACAAATCCTACAAGATGGTCGCGGACACTTTGATGAGTGCGGAGTATGGAAGAGCATCTTTGTTAACGGCAATGGAACAGTAATGGTACCATGCTGGAAGTTCAACTCTCCAGAAAATACCTACAACCTGCTAGAACATTCGGTTGATGAAATCTGGAGTGCCCCCCAATGGGACATAGCCAAGACATGCCATGACTGTGAGGTGTTAGGTTGTATCTGGTACTCATCACAGCCCGTTACCACCTTTGCTAGAAACTATATGCGAGGGCTTGGCAAAATGATAAGTCAAGAACGTCCCGAGCTCACAGAAGCAGTCTAGAAGATATATTAATCAGACCAGAATGCAAGATAACAATGCGCAGAAAGGTCAAGGTTGCCATTGCCGGAGTAGGAAATTGTGCCTCTGCCCTAGTTCAGGGAACACGCTACTATCGCGAAAATCCTGAAGCAAAAAAACAGGAAAGCGACTGGATAGGCCTCACAGCATATAATATGGGCGGCCTTGAGCCTTCCGATATAGAATTCGTAGCAGCCTTTGATGTCAATGCCAAGAAAGTAGGCAAGGACCTCTCAGAGGCCATATTTGAAAAGCCCAACAATACCATTCGCATTATAAAAGAAATGGACAGAATGGATATCAAGGTGCAAAAGGGTGAAGTCCATGATGGCATAGGGCAGCACCTAGCACAAAAGATCAAGGTTGCAGACGGACCCACATCTGACGTTGCGCAGGCACTAAAAGACTCAGGCGCGGAAATGCTGTTGAATTATCTTCCTGTTGGCAGCAGGCGCGGAACGCAGTATTACGCAGAAGCATGCCTTGATGCAGGCTGTGCATTTGTAAACGCCATCCCAGTCTTTATTGCATCTACACCAAAATGGCAGCAAGCATTTTCAGGACGTGGACTTGCGTGTGCGGGGGATGATGTAATGAGTCAACTTGGCGCTACAGTTGTCCACAAGACACTTGTCAAGCTGTTCGTCGATAGAGGAGTTAAGGTAAATGAAACGTACCAGCTAAACATTGGTGGCGATATGGACTTTTACAATATGCTCGATGAAGAGAGACTAGAAGACAAGAGGATAAGCAAGACGTCTGCAGTAGCAGCGATGGCACCCTACGAGATACCTATGAGAATAGGGCCGTCAGACTATGTGGAGTTCCTTGATAATGACAAAGTCTGTTATATATCGCTGAAGGGTCAGTATTTTGGCGGCATACCCGTAGAATTAGACGTCAAGTTGAAGGTAGTCGATGCATACAACTCTGCCGGCGTAATGATTGACGCTGCACGCTGTGCAAAGATAGCTATCGATCGGGGGATATCGGGCCCGCTCGAGAGCATTTCGGCCTACTGCTTTAAACATCCGCCTATCCAAATGCCATATTCCATAGCAAAGGCCAACTTTCTCGAGTTCGTAGAAGGCAAGAGAGAGCGTTAGCTGCTAAAAAATACTTGACAAAAAGGAGCTGTAAATATCTCTACAACGCATAATTAACCCTTCCTAAAAATCTCAACAGAGCGCATTGGTCCACATTAAAAAGCTCGAGGTGTACGGGTTCAAGTCATTTGGATTCCGTAACACTGTTGTGCACTTTGACAGAGGGCTCGTAGCCATCACCGGGCCAAACGGCTCAGGTAAGAGCAACATACTTGATGCCATTATGTTTGCAATTGGCGAGAATAGCCCAAAGGCCATGAGGGTCGACAAGTTTCAATCGTTGTTCCATGATGCCCAGAACCCGAGTCACAGACTTGTACGTGTGAGTGTCACCTTTGATAACAATGACAGAGGCATTCCTATGGACGAGGATTCAGTCACGCTGACAAGAGAGATGGAAGGACTGACAGGAGAGTCACAGTATCTGTTGAATGGCAGGAAGGTCTCAAAAACTGCAATAATGGAATTATTAGAGGTGGTGTTGTCTGCACCAAACAAGCTGAATATCGTACAACAGGGCATGATAACTAGAATATCCGAGCTCAACTCTGAAGAGCGCCGCAAGATAATCGAGGATATAGTAGGACTGTCATATTTTGACGAAAAAAAAGCGGAGGCAATGAAGCAGCTCGATGAGGCAGACAGGCGCCTTGAAGTAGCGTTTGCAAGGATGGGTGAGATCCGAAAGCGTATAGATGAGCTGGAGGCAGAGCGCAACGACCAATTGCGCTATGAGCAGATCGGCTCTGAACTGAAACGGTTCAAGGCTGTGCAGATATCTAACAACATAAGAATTGTAAGAAACAAGCTTGCCACAAGTACTCAAATACTTAATGGCAATGAGCAGCGCTCAGCGCAGCTTACAAAGCAGATCGACGAGCTAAGGCAAGAGATTGAAGGGCTAGAAACAGAAAAGGCCAAGTTCATAGAAGAGGTCGATGCTGCAAACAAGGCCAAGGCAGAGATAGCGACTAGGACGGCCGCCATAGTTCACGACTCCGAGCGTGCTAAGGCCATGCTCGGAGAGTCCCAGAGAAGGATTACAGATATTGAAAGGAGGCTGCCGCAGATAGAGACAGGCAGGCAGGAGATATCTGACAGGGGTGAAGGGATGAAAGCAGAAGCTGAACTTCTTCGCGCGGACAGGGAAAAAAAGCAGGCCCACCTCGAATCCTCAAAGACAAGGCTTGGTACAATAAACGCGGATGTCGAAAGGATAACCGCAGCCATTGCGCGTTACACGAGCGCAAGGCAAAAGTTCGAAGTGAGGCTCAAGCGACTATCCTCCCTTAGAGCCAACATTGAGCTTGTGGTGGCAAGGACTGAAGAAAAGATCAATACGATAGATTACAAGGCGGATTCAGGTGACGCGGCAATGGATTCATTACGTGTAGAAATTGATGCGGCAAGGACGCGCGTTTCTGAAATAGAGAGGACACTTGAACATGACAAAGCGCGGCTTGTTGAAATTACAAGGGAAATTGACAGTCTGAAAGAGGTCAAGAGGACACTTGAACATGAGCTTTCTGGATCTGCAACACTCCTTTCCAAAGCCGATAATATGGCAATCAAGTTCGAAGAAAGGGCCAGTGTGGCACGCCATGCCATGAATGAAGACTTTGCGATAGCAGAACTCACAAAGGATAGTAAAAAGTTCGGAATAAAAGGCCTTGTCAAGGACCTTATACGCTATGATAAAAACTACGAGCGTCCAGTTCTAGCTGCTGGCTCTGAATGGATGAAGGCCTTTGTAGTGGATGATGTCAAAGCCATGATAGCAATAGCAGCATATGCTAAGGAAAAGAGACTTCCACGCCTACGGATAATTCCACTAGATTTAGTAAACCGCTACAGGCCAAGACGCGATAGCACTGGAAATGACAGAAACGTGATAGGAAATCTATCCGGCGTTGTTTACAGTGAGTACGAGAAACTACCCGAATTTCTATTCTCTGACACAATACTTGTCAGGAACTCATCATCGGCATATACGCTTGCAAGGAAGGGATTTCGCGCAGTATCTGTGGAAGGGGAGTTGTTTGAGCCAGCAGGAGGATCAATGGCACTCGACTTTGGATCAAAGATATCGGATCTGACAAAGGCAATACTCCTTGGAAATTCTGTGGAAGGCCTGCGTGATATGCTCGGCAGGCTGTCAACAATGGTTGAGAAGAAGAATTCACAGTTACGCAAAGTCACAGAAAGACTCGCAGTTGCAGAAGCCGAAAAGATAAAGTTGGGCCTGAATATATCAAACAATGAATCAAGGCTTGTTTCAGAGCAAGAAACTATAAGATCTAAAGACAGGAGCCTTTCAGAGCTTGTATCTAGGGCGGGCTTGCTTTCATCTGAAAAACAGTCGCTTGCTTTGGAACTCGCATCATTCAGAAGAAGGCTAGAGCTTATCATGCCATCTATAGAGCGTGTGTCACTGCGTCTTCAGTCAATAGATGAGTCAGCTGCAAAGGCAGAGCTAGCATCAATGCAGGTTGAGCGCAACCAAGTAGTCAAGCAGGTTGATGAGACAGGTATGGAACTAACTCAGATAATGTCTGCGCTTGGTACCATAGAGAGCAAGCTAGAGTTTGATGGACGCCAGCTAGCCCAAATGGAGGAGGAAAAGTCACGTCTTTCGCTCGAGCTTGCCCAGAGAAAAAAACAGCTCGAAGAATTGCAGGAAAAGTCGCAGACACTTGAAATTGAACTAAAGTCACTCCGTGATCAGGAACAGCAGACAATAGACTCATCTGGAAATGCCTATAGTGTGCTGCAGGAATACGAGCGCAAGATAAAATTGCTATCAGAAGACGAACGAAGGTTGACAAAGGAAAACAATGTTCTCGAGCGCGAATCAGCGCTTTTAAAGAAGGATGTCTCCGATCTGACCGATAGGGAATCACGACTTACAAACGACCTTGTATGGCTAGGGTACAAGAATCTGCTTGACTCTATGGAAGTAGAAGCTGCAATAATTGAACTTTCGAAAGAGTACGAGGATGTAAAGTCGCGGATAAACTTGCGCGCTGATGAAGCATACGTACAGGTCATGGAAGGGTACAGGGGTATGTCGAGCAGACGCAATCAGCTTGAGAACGAGCGCAATTCTATTATTTCTTTCATAGAACAAATAGTCAAGGAAAAGAAGGAGATGTTTATGGAGGCATACAACAGGATCGATTCAGACATCCGCACCACATTTTCAAGGCTTACCAGTGGCTCGGCACACTTGGAGCTTGAAAGCCCGGACGAAGTGTTCAGTGGTGGCGTAATGCTGCTAGTAGCATTCCCCGGCAAAGTTGCCCGCGAGTCTACCGCGCTCTCGGGCGGAGAAAAGACCATAACGGCGACGGTATTTTTGCTTGCGCTCCAGTCGCTCAAGCCATCGCCTTTCTATCTTATGGACGAAGTTGACGCCCACCTTGATGCACAAAATACAGAGCGCCTTTCAAAGATACTGACTGAACGCTCACAAAATAGCCAGATAATAATGGTGACTTTGAAGGACTCGACTGTAGCAAAGGCTACGCTCATCTACGGCGTCTATCCAAGGCAGGGTGTGTCTTATGTTGTGAAATACAGGAACCCCTCACAGGTCCCTCTTGCGCAGATAGCCGCTGAGGGCAGTTGAGTTAAAGGTCATTTATATGGAATTTGGACATGCATCCCGTACATTCATAGATTTCATCTCCCACAGGTCCTGATACCTTGAACTTGACAATTGTTGTGCACTTGGGGCATCTACCATCAACCATGGCGGTTTTTTTCATTGGCCGGGCGCTGGTCTTTCTTCTTCGGCTACCCATCATCAGCATGGCGGCATTCCGGTTTTATAAACCAAGTTTCTTGTGTGATTTTGCACGGTAAAACCGTCACGTTTAAACCAAACCAGATTC
>CAZPIL010000105.1:0-5926 GCA_964586705.1 uncultured Nitrososphaera sp.
CAGTAGTTCTACAAAATATGGCTGGTAGTTCTTCAGTCCCGAGTATGCCAGGTTTGCTATCAAGCGCGTTGACTCCCTTACTGTGAGCGGAAAGCCCCTGCGCAGCTCCATCAGCTTGCGTTCTGCCTTTGCCACCTTGATCAGGTACTCTGCGTCTGACAGCTGTCCTGCTATAGCTATTGCAAGCGTGTCGTCTATTTTTGCGATTTTCTGCGTTATCTTTGACCCTATGAAGAAGCCCTTGCTGGCCCTCTTGTCTGAGCCAAGCACGACACCTTCTCGGGTCTTGATGCCTACTATCGTTGTCATCTGGTGTATAGTATAGAACGGACAGCATTAATCGACCGGCTATTGCAAAATCCAGTCACACCTAGTTGTTGACGGCAGGTGACCGAAAGATGTACGAGTTGCCCGGCACCAGTCTCTCTTGCAGCACCCTTCCTATCTGTTCGTATATCGCGTACGAGCCTATCATTGATTCGAGTTTTTCGCGCTCTGTAGACGCGTTTGTCTCAATCACGATATAGTCTGAGATTGTCCTCAGGTTTATCTGGAACGAGCCGTCTTCGCTTGACCACTGCAGCATAAAGCCGGTAGGACTTTCAATCAGTCCTGCCCAGCGCAGGTTCCTGAACCACCTCCCGACAAGTGCACACACTATCTCTGCCGGCTTGATTTCAACAGGTATGTATGTCTGCAGCAGCTGCATGTACTCCTTACCCTTAGGCTCGATTCGTGCAGTGGCTGTGTTCTGGCCTGCCTTGCTCAGTTGGTATCCGATGCTGGACTTTTCTATCAAGCCTATCTCTTCGAGGCGGCGAAGCGCTCTTGCAAGGCTCTGCTGGTGTATGCCTAGCCTGCGCATTATGCCCTTGAATGAGTAGTTCGATCCTTCCTGGTTGAGGAGTTCTAGAACCTTGGTGTCGTTCCCGCGCAGGCTTTCGGTGGAAAACTCTTCCTCTTCTTCCTTTTGGATGAGAACAGCCTGCTTGCCGCTAGGGATCTCCTTAACCTCCTTTGCGTCACGGTCCTGATCCTTTTCCACTGTAAAGTAGTATAATGCGGTTTGGGAATTTAAATTGTCTAGTTTGCTACCAGTTAGCAGGTAAGCCGTTCCATACTATTGCTGCTACTGCTGCCGTCAGCGCTACATAACGTCTATCGAGCCTTCTGCAAACCCCATCGTGACCAGCATTTCCTTTACCGTCTCGCGGTGGTCACCTTGCAGCATTATCTGCCCGTCCTTGAATGTCCCACCTGTGCCTATCTTTACCTTTAACTTCTTGGTGATGGCCGGGGCGTCCTTGCTGTCCTGCAGTCCTGCTATGATTGTTACAGGCTTTTTGAACCTGCGAAAGTCCTTTGATATTATTATGCGTGCGCTCTCTCGGTCAAGCTCTCTTGTGAGCTCGTCCATTGAAAAGTCATCTGACACTTGGGTTATTTCCGCATCTCTATCACAAAAATGTTTGGAAGGGTCAGGGGCGCTCGTCCACCTGGACCCCGACCTGGAACTGTCGTCCGTACCTGTTGACCGTGATATTGACAGTGTCGTTAGCCTTCTTTTTTCTGACCGCACTGGCAATCTGCGACGGGTCCTCTATCCTTTCCCTATCCACCTGCTCTATCACGTCGCCCCTGCGCAGGCCCGCGTCGTCTGCGGGGCTGTACGGCTCTACGCCTGCAATGAGCACTCCCTCGGCACTGGGCAGGCCATAGTACCTCGCAACCCGGGGAGTCATCTTAATAGATGCAACACCGATCCATGGCCTCCTCACCTTGCCGTGCTCTACGAGTTCTTTGAGTATCTCCTTTGCAGTGTTCACCGGGACTGCAAATCCGATTCCCTGCGCGTACGGCATGTTGGCAGTATTGATCGCCACGACTTGGCCCTTGGTGTTAACAAGCGGCCCGCCAGAGTTGCCTGGGTTTATGGCCGCGTCTGTCTGTATCAGCTCAAGCACTCCTGCCCTTGTCTGTATGCTTCTATCAAGCGAGCTGACAATGCCTGCAGTTATTGCAGGCCCGCCGGTCAAGCCGAACGGGTTGCCTATTGCCAGCACTATCTGGCCCGCCTTCAGAGCAGAAGAGTCGCCAAGCTCTGCCACCGGCAGCGGCGAGTCTGCCTCCACCTTTATCACGGCAAGGTCTGTTGTCTCGTCGCTTCCGATCACCTTGCCCCTCAGGACTCTGCCGTCTGCCAACGTTACCTTTAGCCGTTCTGCATCGTCAATCACGTGGTTGTTTGTCAGTATGCGGCCCTCCGCGTCAATTATTACGCCCGATCCGACGCCTTCTACGGGGAAGACCCGGAACAGCTGGTCTTGCATCATGCGCACGCTGGCAATGTTGACCACGCTCTTGCTCGCCTTGTCTACCGCGCCCAAAAGCACGTTTTCGTCTACTGGTATCATGCCCTTCTATACGACAGGCGGGACTAAATTGACCGGCTAGGCAAAAACCCGGTCACGCCTGTCGGTAATGTGCTGCAAAAGTCTCAGCCTCGCTCCCTGCAAGGTCCTGTGCAAATTGTGCCTTTATCAGGCTGCCGTAAACCACAAGGTCCCGGGCCATCATCCTTATCCTCTGCTGGATCCTCTCGTTTGTGATCTTGCCCTGCAAAAGGTCCTGCGTCCCGTTTATTGACACGCCGTAAGGGAGGCTCCAGCCATAACACTGCCTGACTGCCGTTCGCATCTGGTCCATGACCGTTAGCCCCTTTTCGTGCGACGCAACTACATAGCCGAAAAGTTTCCCTGCAAACTCTTCGTAAAAGTGGTCAAGAAAGTTCTTCAGCACCCCTGATATTGAGCCGTGGTAGTCCGGCGAGGCGAGTATGAACGCGTCTGCCCACTCGACTTGCTTTGTAACTCTGTCAAGTGCCGGCGAGCCCGAGCCCGGAGCGTACATGGGCAGGCCTTCCTCCCTGAGCGCAAGCAAGCGCGTTTGCGCCCCGCGTTTTTGCGCCTCTTCAAGTACTATCTTTAATGCCTTGAGGCTGTACGAGTTCTCTCTCATGCTGCCTGCGACGCCGAGGATCTTGAACTCATTGGTTGGCACGGTATTCCTCCGGAAGGTCTATCAATATCAGCTCTGTGGGTTTGCTTGCCGATATTTCTACCGGGTTGCTCTCATTTTCAACCCTGGCAGCGTCTTTTGTCTCCATCTGCTGTCCGCCCACGTTCGCCGAGCCTTCGATGACAAACACGTATGCCTTTCTACCCTGAGACATCGGATGGCTCAGCTTGCTTCCAGCTGGAAGCGAGGAGACATAAAAGTAGGTGTCCTGGTGTATGCGCATCGCCCCGCCTTCTCTGACCCTTTCCGGAACTATGACCGGCAGCAGCTTTCCCTCGCGCTCTTTTCTTTCAAACTTTTGCTGCTCCCATGACGGTTCCAGCCCGCGCTTGTCTGCAAGTATCCACATCTGCAAAAGCTTGGCCGGCTTTTCCTTTGAGTGATTGTACTCAGAATGTACTATTCCAGATCCGGCCGTCATCCTTTGCACCTCTCCGGCGCGGATAACGCCCTGATTGCCCTGGTCGTCGCGGTGCTCAAGCTCGCCTTCAGTTACGTATGTGATTATTTCCATGTCTCTGTGGGGATGAAACCCAAAGCCCTTGCCCGGCGCGATCGTGTCGTCGTTGAATACCCTCAGCGGGCCAAAGTTCATCTTGTCCGGATCACGATAACCATCAAACGAAAAATGCCAGTATGTGGACAGCCAGTCCTCTTCATGGTGGTAATGCTCGCTAGATCGTGTTATCTTGATCACGTAATTTCTTCTGAATGATTCTATTTAAGACAGGTGGCAATTTGCAACTTGGTTAGTATGGCAAACTTTGCTTGGTAAGTCCCGGCTGACTGGTGCTAGTCGTCTTTAACCTCTGCGTTTGGCAGCGGAATGGCAACCTTTTCCTCTGCAGGCTTTTTTGGTTCAGGTGCGGCCTGCGGCTTGCTATCTTGCATGAGGGGAACTGTTCCGGCGGTTATCTGCCTGCTCTTTATCAAAAAGTCCCTGAGGATCTTGCTGCGCTCATCGGCCATCTCGCTGGTCTTTACCTCAAACACCCCATGGATGACAAGCCTGTCTTCCTTCTGGTACAGGCCGACATCGATGAGCCCGTGGCCGTTGCTCGTAATTGCATCCTTCATGCTCTCTACCAAGAGGAGTGAGTCCGGATATGGCCTGGGTATGTACGAGACCACCTCGTCAATTATGGTGTCGCCGTATACCATCACAGGGTTGTTGATGAGCATAAAGTTCGGCACCTTTATCAGTCTGCCCGTCCTGACGGAGGGAAGCCTCTCGCCGTCGCCTACCTCCATGAGGGTCGTGCGTAAAAGTCCTATGTGCATCACGTCGCCCTTGGTCGTGATGCCTGCCGCAGTTATCTTGATCCTGCTTCCCTCCTTGATGTCTTTGGTCTTTTTTATCACGCGATTGGCGAGGAGGTCTGCTATGTAGTCCTTGAATACGAAGGACATACCCATCGAGCTGAACAACACACCCAGCAGTGGGAGGTATGTAAATATCTCCTCGGCCATCCAACGTCGGATTGCCGAGTTCAGGTTAAGCCTTTGACTTGAAAACTTCTAACAAGCCATGAAAAAGTGTTAGACCGTTATCTGGTTTCCGCATGAGATGCATTTGACAGTCACCTTCATTTCCCTGTCGTTCCGGCCTACTATGCTGAACTTTTTGGAGCCGCAGGAAGGGCAGATGGGGCATGCTCTCCGGCCCTTTGTCATGCCTCTTCCTACCACCTCGCAGGGTCCGTGTCAGATCTGGCAAGAACCCTTATCCTCTCGATGCCATTTACATCTTCGATGGCCTTTGCAACCGCCGGGGGTACGAGGACCTTCCAGGACCCGCCGGATGCTATGAGGCGCCGTATGTTGGTGCCGTTGTATTCTCTTTTCTTCTCAAACTTTGGCTTTCTCACATCAAGCTTTCTGTCCAGCGCAGACGCAAGGTGCCCGACGAACTCGTTTCCGGAATATATGGCGTCAAAGGGCGGCACCTGCGACCTGAGGTATCCCAGCCACCGGGCATTGTTCTCGTCGTTATGGTACGGGATGATGTAGCATCGTGACAGGTCAAGACCTGCCTCCTTGAGTGAATTGTGGATCATAAAGACGCGCTCGCCGGCCGTGAACGGGCCCTTCTCTATAAAGTTGAATTGCGCGCTGCCGACTACTATTATCAGCTCGTCACATTCTGACAGCACCTGTTTTGCGAGCGCAAGGTGTCCGTTGTGAAACGGCTGGAACCTGCCAGCCATCAAGCCGCGCTTCATATCCTGCCCAGCTTTGCTTTCTGCTCCTCTATTTCCTTTGCCTCTATCTTCTTAAAGAGCGGTTCTACCCTGCCCAGTGCGTGTCCTGCCGGGATGACAAATTCAGCGGCAGAATCCCATCGCTGCTTGTGGACGCTTCCTTCAAGTCCCAGCTGCGCCCACATCTTCTCGCATGAAGACGGTATGAATGGAGCAAGCATTATCGCAAGCGATCTTGCCGCGTTCACCGCGACGTATAGAGTCGCACCTGCCGTCTCTTTCTCGCTCCATGGTTTTTTCTTCTGGAAATACTGGTTGAGCTGGTTGCTCAGCGCAAGGATCCTCCTGAGGGCCTTGTCCGTCTCATTTGCCGATAAAAGATCTCCTGCCTCCCTGGCCGCGCCTGCCACGGCACTTTTGATTTCATTGTCTTCCTGCGAAAGGCCGCCTGGCTCTGGAACCCTGCCCGAGAAGGCCTTTTGCGTGAAGGAAAGGGCGCGGTTGACAAAGTTTCCGACGTTTGCTATCAGCTCGTTGTTTATCTTTTCGGCAAAGCCGTCAAAGTCAAAATTCAGGTCGTCCTGCGAATACGTCACTATCGATCCCACATAGAACCGCAAATAGTCGGGGTTGAACACTGATACAAA
>CAZPIL010000106.1:0-5926 GCA_964586705.1 uncultured Nitrososphaera sp.
CCTTAATCAGGGAGAGGACGTTTAGATTTGCCTTGCATTCCTGCACCGCTGTTGCACCGTCATCTACTGCTAACATAGGTCCCGGCTACGACGTATTCGGCCTTGCACTTGACGCGCTGTATGACAGGGTAACAATAACAAAACAGAAAGGAAGCGCCGGCACGATGACCATCAGAGTATCTGACTCGAACATACCAACTGTAGTGGAGTCCAACTCTGCAGGGCGGGTCATCAAGAAGATGACAAGCGAGCACGGAATAACAGATAACCTCGAAATAAAGATAAGAAAAGGTGTGCCGGCAGGTTATGGTATGGGTTCAAGTGCCGCATCGGCCGCCGCCGCGGCCGTGGCACTTGATAGTCTTTACAAGCTGAAAATAAGGAAGGAGGGGTTGATTGAATATGCGGTGGAGGGAGAAATTGCAAGTGCAGGGGTGAGGCACTACGACAATGTTTCTGCATCTATCCTTGGCGGGTTCGTAATAACAAGCATAAAAAATGAACCCGTGCCGCGCTTTGTCAAGATAGCGCCTCCTCGCGATCTTTTCCTAGTTATTGTCGTCCCATCTTTACCCGTACCAGAGAGAAAGACGGAAGTGGCAAGAAGTGTCCTGCCAAGCAATGTCCCACTAAGAAGTGCCGTGCACAATGTGTCGGGAGCAAGCACCATAGTCGCAGGGTTTGCATTAAAGGATGTGGAGCTCATAGCAAGAGGGATTGACGATGAGATAGTAGAGCCAGCAAGAAAGCATTTGATACCAGGGTTTGACTCGGTCAAGCGAAACGCTCTTGATGCAGGAGCTCTTGCAATGACAATATCTGGAGCAGGTCCATCAGTTATTGCCTTTCTTAAAGGAAATACAAAAATAAAAAATGTGGTCAAGGCGATGGCTGCAGGATTCGAAAAATCCAGCATAAAGTGTAGGACATTTTCATGCAGACCAAGCGCCGGTGCTCACATAGTGTAGCTATTTTTTGCTCTTGTTGAGAAAGATGGTCATCATGTTCTTGCGATCTTCATGCGAAAAGCATAATGCCCATCCATAGATCTCAAGGCGCAGACCTGTTTCGATGTCTGAATCCATGCCACGATTGATTAACATCTTACTGACCTTGACTGCAGTGTAGCTATTCTTTGTTATCTCCTTGGCAAGAACGATGCATTCAGACATCAGCTTCTTGTTGAGCACCTTGGCCACTTCCTTGGCGCGCGCCTTTTCGGCTGCCGTATCGCCTTTCGGAGCCTCTGGAGGGAGCTCATCTTCTGATCCAAGCCTGATGACCTTATTGACAAGGCCGATTTTTTCAGCTTCATCTGCAGTTATCATTTTGCCAGTGTACACCATTTCCTTGGCCTTTGCAGGCCCGACTATCCTCATCAGGCGCTGCGTTCCACCCCACCCGGGCGGAATACCTATCGTTACCTCGGGCTGCCCCATCTTGGCATTTTCAGATGCTACTCGGATGTCACAGACCATAGAGAGCTCACATCCGCCGCCAAGTGCAAAGCCATTGACTGCTGCTATAACGGGCTTGTCTAGTTTTTCTATCTTGTTGAGTACTGCCTGCGCGGCCGAGGCATATTTTTCAGCCTGCATGGGATCAATGTTAACCATGAAGGCTATATCAGCACCTGCGCAGAACGAACGTTCACCTGCACCCGTCAATATCACAACCTTGATCATCTCGTCTGCCGCAAGTATGTCTATCGTCCGCGAAAGATCAGATATGACATCAACGTTCATCGCGTTGAGGGCCTCTGGTCTGTTTATCCTGACCACTGCTATGTCGCCATGCGGTTCAAGCTGAATGTACTTCATTGTGGACATGAGAGAGGAGGATCGTTTGGCTCAACTTAAAGCTTGTTCATGTCCGGTATGAAAAGGTGCAGTTAAAAGGAAGCCATGTCTACCGTCTGCGTTGAAGTTTTACCGTGCAAATGCAAGTGTCCCAGACAGTGCCAACATAGTGATAACAGGTGTTCCTGACGAAAGCAGATCACATGCTCTGCGCAAGGGAACCGAAACTGGCCCAGACACATTGCGGTCGGCTTCAAACGAGTCTGAATTCTTTATCCGCGACGGCAAGAGGATACCAACAGTTCCAATGAGAGGAAGACTTGAACGCAAGAATGTATTTGACGCAGGAAACATTAGGCGCGAACAAGTCTACGATCATACTCTTCGGATTTTGAAAGCAGGTAAGACCCCTGTCACTATTGGTGGAGACCATTCGCTTACTACTGACGTTCTTGCGGCGGCAAGCAAGGTCTACGGGAAACTTTCACTCTTGTATTTTGATGCCCATCCAGATTTTGTTTCATCAGCAAGAAACTATTATGGTTCTGTCATGACTGATTCAAAGGAGCACGTCGACTTTGAAAAAAGCATGACAATAGGAACACGGGCTGCAGAGCCAGAGGAGATTCAGAACGCGAGTGACGCGCATCTGCAGATAATTACACCCATAGACATAGTTGAACTTAGCGTTCACAGAGTTGCAGAAATGATTTCATCAAAGACCGCGGGCAGCATGGTATATGTCTCGATAGATCTTGACTGTGTTGATCCTGCCTCGGCTCCGGGTGTCTCTGTGCCATCGCCGGGTGGCCTCACTACAGCAGATCTGCTTTTCCTACTCACCAAAGTCATGACCGCCGGCAATATTGCTGGCTTTGATATAGTCGAGCTGTCGCCGGACTATGACGTGAATAATATGACTGCATACTTGGCAGCCCGGATACTGACAGAATGCATCGCATCGCTGAAAATTTAGAGTCTATTCACTATTTCCTTCAGATTGTCAGTTAATTCGGGCAGTTCGCCCATCGCACTTTCATTATTCTGTATCATATTAGGACCAATACGCCGGACCTTTTGTGTCCCTATCAAGGCATCTATGCTTCTTTCAATATCCTTTTCAGACATGATGCCCTGCAATTTTTCTTTGAGCACTGGTTCAGAGTCATATTTGCTTATGGCATGTTGCATAAGTATCAGTCGTTCATTGTAGGAAAGCGACATGTAAGACCTGCAATTACGTTGGCTAATAAATTTTCTCAGCAGCAAAGTTAGACTAGTATTTTTTCTTTGACAGCGAGACAATATTCACTTTTTCTGCCTCATCATTCGCCTTCAAGACAGATTCTTGCTGTTTATATAGCTGTTCCTTTCGCGACTTCCAGCCATCAATTGCTATCATGTGATCTTCTGAAACATCATTTGCACTACCAGACAAGGCTCATGATTAGGTTGATCAGACTCGATTTTTAACCATTGCCCCGCCAACTTTTTTATCTGGCTATTGTGCATGGCTTCCCATGAAGGCCGTAGATGTAGATGATGCGGCCATAAGCAAGCCCATCGTCATAGCTGCCATGCAGGACATGGGAAATGTCGGAGGCATCGCCATCGATTTTATCAATAAGAGCATGGAGACAGAAGTTTTCAGATTTATAGACATCCCATTTCCAAACTACGTCATAGACCAGGGAGGATACATAGAATATCAGCGCGAGCGGTGGGAATATCGCCATGGCTCTGACGGCAATATCATAGTATTTGGAGGCGGAATCGGCCAACCTCAAACAAACCAAGAGCTGTATGACTTGTGCAATGACGTGGTAAGCGTCGCGAAAAAGTACTCGGCGCAACTTGTATACACCCTCGGTGCCTTTCATACGACTAGAAACTATGGTAAAAACCCAAAAGCGCTAGTAACTGCTACTTCACAAGAGCTTGCAGGGCAGCTGCAGCGTTTGGGATTTGAGCCTACGCCTGGCTCATCACTTATCACAGGTTTTAATGGCCTGATACTTGGACTTGCGAAGGAGAACGGCCTGCAGGGAATAGGGCTGTATGCAGAGATAAACGACCCAGAGGTGCCGCAGTTCAGGTCTGCAAAGAGCCTGCTTGTTGCACTTGAAAAGATAACATATCAAAGGTTCCGCGGGATGGAGGAGCTGGAAGAGATGGCCAATAGGGTCGAGCGGGGCAGCTAGTGGCCGATCTTGACGCCTGTATCGATCCTGTCAACCTTGCGGCATATTAGCTTGAAAGAGTCAAGCACATCCATCTCTATCACTCCGGGTAGGTGTTCCATGTTCTGCGAAAAGTTTGTCACTACATACAGGTCGCCTATACGCACCTCGACGGCTGCATCTCCTGCCCTCAAGTCATCGCTTTGAGACTTGCTTGTAACCTTCAGAAGATCAGCGCACTTTTTCTGCGTTTCTGTTTCAAAGGGGTACCGTCCGGACTTTATCGAGTCTTCAATCATCACGCACAGTTCTGATACCTTCATGTGCTTGTTTTCAAGAAGCTGATATTTAATCTGCAGGAGGTGTGCCAGTCCGGATCTTCAGCTGCCGCCTGTACATAGTTGCTATTTCTTCAATACTTGTGGCACCTTCTGCGTCCTTGTCCTCACGTATTTTCCCAGTGAACTTGGGGAACCGCAATGCAAGCCCATATCCCTGTCTTATCAGGTTCTTTGCAGCAGTATGCGAGGGACTCAGGGTTATTTCCGACGCTATGACCTCTATCACCATTGACGGTTCAAACCACACATTCATTTCCATTCCGGTGTCGACGCGGGCATGTTTCTGATGTACTATGTGCCTTTCAAGCTCGCGATAGAACTGATCTAGGTGTTCATCTGTAAAGCCCGTACCAACCTTTGAAACGCTACAAAAAATATCTTCGTTCTTGTCATATGCTGCAAGTAAGAGCGCACCGTACTTACCAACTCGCCTTCCGCGTCCATGCAAGGCGCCCACTACTACAAGGTCAAGCGTATCTGCAAGTTCGCTTCGGTATTCGCGTTTTAATTTCACCCAGAGATATTCGCGGGAGCCGGCCCTGTAGATACTTGTCGGCATCTTGACCATTATCCCTTCGCAGCCGTTCTCAATGGCCAAATTCATGAATATATCAACTTGGTCCGGCTTTGTCACAATCCTTTGGGGCACGACTTTTATCATATCATCCTTGGCGCCATTTAGGGCCCTCTCGAGTAGCTCCCGGCGCTCCGCATATGGGAGAGGCATTTTACTCTTGCCATCCAGATAAAGAATGTCAAAGAAATTTATGACGACAGGATAGGCTTCCATTGCTTCTTTGATGCCATGCTTGCGCCTCCTGTGCATCAGCTCTTGGAATGGAAGATACTCTTCAGTTTGTGGATTTATTGCCACAACCTCTCCTTCCATTATCGCTTCCTTTGCTCTAATAGTCAAAGCAGCCTTTGTCACGTCAGGGTAGTGGTTTGTTATCTTTTCCAGCCTGCGTGAAAATAGCTCGACACGATCCTTACCCTTGTGTACTTGAACGCGTTCTCCGTCCAGCTTGTACTCCACTGCGGCTTTTCCTTCCATACGCTCTATCGCTTCTTCTGCAGTACGTATACGCTCTGCAAGCATTGGTCTTATGGGCTTGAAAAGTGTAATCTGGATAGATTTGACTGCTTCAAGGCCCTTTGTAGCAAGAAGTCTCGCTACTGTGCCCAAGTCACTCGAGACATTGTACGCGTTCTCAAGTGCTTTACGATTTGTCTTGTCGCCTGTGAACGCAATGGCAAGCGCGTCCAATACCGTATAATCTGCAATACCCAGCCTAAGAGCACCCATTACAAACTTCATGATGTACCTGCCTTCCTCTGGCGTTGAATCATTCAGGAGACTGCTCAGGTGACGGAGCTTTACCTCCTGGGAACCCGGTCCAGTAGTATGTGCAATCTTGTCAAAAGTCGAATATACGCGCTCAACAGTCATGGCCTCTGAAAAAAGAGTCGATTGTGCTTTTGAAACCAAGAGCGTGCCTGCGGCCTCGCCGATGTCTCCGGTTTCGCGATAGATGGCCACAACCGATGAAAGACGCTTTCCGGCCGAGCTTGCGATCGCACGCAGGACCAATTTTTCTGCAAGCCC
>CAZPIL010000107.1:0-5885 GCA_964586705.1 uncultured Nitrososphaera sp.
TATTATTTAAATGCAGTCAGGAACCTATCATGCCGGGTAATTTTATGGGTGACCTGTATTCCTGCGTTATGCTTATTCCGGGATCTGCCGTTACGGTGACAGTCTCTAATTGCGTGCCTTCTGGAGGAGATACTGTTAGTTTATCACCAGCATCCAACATCGCCACAGCCTCTCTCTGACCACCGCCAAAATCAACGATGATATTTGTAAGAGGGAGCCTGCCTGTGTTTGACAATACCACACGTGCATTTGTGAAAAGCGATTGTTCGTCCTTGAGAGCGTCAACACTCAAAGAGTAATCGGCAGTAGGTGTCTGCGATAAGAGCATAGCTATCAACGTCGCAGCGACTATGCCGCCTGCAATCGCGGCTACGATTGCGATCTGCATCGAAATTTATTTGAGTTGTATATATTTAAGCGATCATTCACCCTTTATCTGGGCCCGGGTCTTGAACACTGGTTTTATGCCGAGTGGCGCATAGTTGCCTGTCGAACATGTAAAGCACAGTTCCTGTTCCGGTATACCTATCGCCTGCGCTAGGTTCGCCGTATCATTGTAGGCTACATAGTCTGCGCCTATATCCTGAGCAACTTTTGATGCCACCTTTTCGTTTGTTTCCGTTTCATCGCTGTGCTGGTAGGCGATGAGCTCTTCCTGAGATGGGAAGTCTATGCCGGCATAACACGGGTAACGTATTGGAGGATACGTAACTACGAGGCTTATCTGCTTTGCACCGGCCGCCCTTAGGGTGGCTATTATTGATGCAGAGCTTGTGCCTCTGACAATGCTGTCATCCACTACCACGACATGTTTGTTTTCTACTACTTCTCGGATCGGGATTATACCCTTGTTTATTTCAACCCTGTCATTCTGGTATGGCTCAATAAAACTGCGCATCGAACCCTTCTTGCTGTATCTATCTTTCAGTAACCCTTCTTCAAATGGAAGACCTGCTTCAAGTGCATACCCCAATGCCGCCGGCCTTGCCGAGTCTGGCACAGGCACAACTACGTCTGCATCCTTGATGGGGAACTTCTTGGCAAGGAACTGGCCAATGCGCTTGCGAGCAGCATAAACGTTTATGCCTTCCATTATAGACGACGGGTGCGCAAAGTACGTGTATTCAAAGGCACAATGAGCGTGGGGACTTTCTGTAGCAAACTGCTCGGTTTCAATGCCTGTCTTGCCAATTTTTACAAGTTCGCCCGGCCCAATATCACGCACAAGTTGCGCGCCCACCGCTGCAAGTGCGCATGACTCAGACGCAACCATGTAAGTTGATGTCTCTTTATGAAATCCGAGCACCATAGGGCGAAAACCTCTGGTGTCCCTAGCCGCGTAAACAGAGCCAGCATCTGTAAGGAATGTAAAGCAGAAGGAGCCTACCATCTCGCTTTTAAGTATAGACATTGCAGAGGCCATGTCATCTTTCTCTGTAATGTGCATGACAAGTCTCTGTGCGGCAACAAGCGTATCGCTCATTGTCTGCGGAGTGAACGTGCAGCCTCCCACCATGCCAGAAAGCTCGTCGATATTTGCTATCGTGCCGTTATGTGCTATGCACAGATCTTTAACCTTGAGTGGCTGTGCATTTTCGAGGTTGCTCTTTCCAAATGTGGAATATCGCACATGACCTATGACGGCATTTGATCTGTATTTTCTAACTATTGATTGAAAATCAGATGCAGAAGCTGATACGAGTCCGAGCCGCTTGAAAGGTGCTTTGCCCGGAATGGCTATGCCCCATGCCTCCTGACCCCTATGTTGAAGCGCCCTGAGCATATCAATTGCAAATGGTATGACATTGTGACCGGCAAGCGAGAATATGCCTACTACGCCACAGTTTTCATGGACCATGTATGAATCCTCCACCAAATGCTCTGGCCATGACTACTAATAGCTTGACGGACTGATTTAAAAAACGTATCTTCACTGCATCAGCCTATCAAGCGCACCAAACGCACGTTCGAGCTTCGCAAGTGAAACTGACATTATTACTTTTTTGCCAAGCATGAACTCGGTCCTGCCTCGAGCAGACCTGCCTATACTAGCAAACGTGACGCCCTCCGATCTAAGCAACTGTTCTACTTCTTCTGGCCTGCTTGTACCTATGACATAGCGTGAGTGTGATTCAGAAAAGAGTATTTCTTCAGGCCGCTCACAGGCATTTGGGATCTTGTCCAAATTCACTTTAAAGTCCATGTTTCCTGAAATGGCCATCTCCGCAAGTGCCACCGCAAGGCCGCCTTTGGAACAGTCGTGAGCACAATCAACTAGGTCTTTTCTTATCAACTTCGTGACCGCAGCACCATTTATCCGGTCTATCGCAAGATCTACCTGTGGCACTTGCCCTCCGGTTATGCCGCACACATATTCATAGTATTCAGAGCCACCCATTTCCGGTTGTGTTTTTCCTATTACGAAAATGACATTATCCTGCCTTAGCGCCGGTTTGGTTATCCATCGTTCATCATCGATTAGCCCCAATGTGCCCATAACTGGTGACGGCTTTATCGCACCTCTGGCTGTCTCATTGTAAAAGCTGACCTTGCCTCCGACAACCGGTATCTCCATAAAGTTGCAATAATCTACTATTGCTTTTACTGTTTGAGTAAATGTCCAGAATATTTCGGGATCTTCGGGACTTCCAAACTGCAGATGGTCTACGATGCCGACAGGCTCGGCGCCTGTACATATTACATTGCGAATGCCTTCCGACAGGCAGCCGAGTGCGCCTTGGTATGGATCGAGATAGCAATGTTTGGAGTTACCATCTAGTTTCATTGCTGCAAACTTGCCATTATCAAGTCGCATCACTGCTGCGTCGCCAGCGCCAGGCTTGACCACTGTGCGCACGCCAACTTCATGATCGTATTGCTGATAAACCCAGTTTTTGCCTGCTATGGTCGGGTTTGACAAAAGTCCAAGTAGTGATTTTTGAAGGTCTGTAGCCTTTGGTTGCTGCGACTTTTTCAGACTGTCAAGATATGCGGGCTTCTTGCCGGTCCATTCGACAAGCGGGGCGTGTGCCACAAGGCTTGACGGCATATCTGCCACCATTTTGCCATTCTGTCTGACAGTCAGGTTCTCGTGTCCCTCCACTTTGCCAAGCATCGAATATTTTATTTCGTATTTGTCAAGAATCGATTGCAGCATAGGTAGTTTTTGTGCATCCGTGACGTACAACATCCTCTCTTGCGACTCAGATATCATAAGTTCATTAGGTGTCATACCTACTTCTTTGGCATGAACCTTCGATAGGTCTACATCAAAACCCTTCCCAAATGTGTCTGATGTCTCGGATAAACAACAAGACAGGCCGCCTCCACCAAGGTCCTTTATCGCCTTTACGCAATCACGTCTGACTGCCTCCATAGTAGCCTCTAGCAACAGTTTTTCCAAGAACGGGTCAGGAATCTGGACTGCCGAACGGTTTTCCGCTTCAAGTGCCTTTGAAGCAAAAGAGGCGCCATGGATGCCATCACGGCCAGTAGAGCCCCCTGCAAGCAAAAGGTAGTCCCCCACATCTGCACGGTTAGAAATGACTTCCTCTTTCTTGCCGGTGCCAATTGATGCCACGTCCACTAGGCAATAGCCCTCAAATGACGAGTCAAACTCTATTTCGCCTCCCACTGTCGGTATCCCGATGCAGTTGCCATAGTCCGCTATGCCCTTGACAACGTTCTTGAACAGCCACCTCGACCTTTGCGCCTGTTTGTCCTTTCCTTCGATAGGTGCAAAGCGAAGAGCGTTAAGGACGGCTATAGGCCTTGTCCCCATCGACATTATGTCTCTGATGACTCCGCCCACTCCAGTTGCGGCACCTCCAAATGGCTCAACTGCAGATGGATGGTTGTGGCTCTCTATGTGGACTGTAAGCACGTAACCATTGCCCACATCAAGGACACCTGCGTCAAGCCCTGGTCCTACTAACACACGTCTGCCCTTTGTAGGTAGCAGACGCAGATACTTCTTTGATGACTTGTATGAACAATGTTCCGACCATTCGGCGCCTACTATGTCCTGTTCTACTTCGCTTGCGCGTCTACCAAGCTTTTCTTCGAGGTGGCGCAGCTCTTTCGATGTGAGGACACCCATCGTCAGGCAACCGCCCTTTGCTCAGTGAAAGACACGAGTGATCGGAAGATGCCAATTGCTTCTCCCGATCCACTTGCAGAGATGATGTTTTCGCTTGCCCTTTCAGGGTGCGGCATCATACCCATGACATTTCCTTGCTCGTTGCATATGGCCGCGATCAGGTCCGTAGAGCCATTCGGGTCGTCATTTGAATATCGAAGTACTATCTGGTTCTTTTTATTCAGTTCTTTGACTATCTCGGAAGTCGCGACGTAGCGCCCCTCACCATGCGCGACAGGTATGCCAAACTCTTGATGCTTTGAAAAATCTCCTGTAAACGGCGTTCTATTATTTTGTACCTTTACCTTTGTCCACCTGCAGACAAACCGCAGCGAATCATTCATCAGAAGTGCGCCGGGCAAAAGGCCGGATTCTACAAGTATCTGAAAGCCATTGCATATCCCAAGGATGGGTATACCGTCTTTTGCATGTCTCTTGACATCCTGTACTATGGGGCTGTGAGCAGCTATTATTCCTGCACGAAGACGATCCCCAAAGGCAAATCCTCCGGGAATGATTATTGCATCGTAGCCTGAGATCCTTTCTTTTGTGTGCCAGATAAAGTCAGCCTTGACACCGATAACTCTGTTTAAAACATAGTGCACATCGCGGTCACAGTTGCTGCCGGGAAAAACAGCAATCCCTATCTTCATTATTTTAAGTCTTCTTGTTTGCTCTCGTATTAATATCTTGAGGAAATTTTGAGAGTATTACGACGGCAAGGATTAAATCGTTACATGTGCAACTGTAGTGCATGGCTGCAAGCGTTGTGCGGGATATCATGACAAAGGAGATAGTTACCATAGAGGGCGAAAGAAGCACACTTGAAGCCGCCAGAATGATGACTGAAAAGGGAATAAGCTCGCTATTCGTCATAAATGGAGGCACGACTGCAGGCATTATTACTGAACGTGATTTCATCAAAAAGGTATGCGCAAAGGAACTGGCGGTCGCGCAGGTCAAGGTATCAGATATCATGTCAAAGATACTAACTACAGCGACACCTGAGACTCCAATTGAAGTCGCGGTTCAGCGTATGGTAAACCATAAGGTACGCCGGCTGCCAATTATGGAGGGCGACAGAGTCGTAGGCATAATCACAGTCACAGACCTTGCCAAACACCTTAGAACTACATTGTTACTGGAAGGAACGCTTGGCGACAGTAGCAATATAGACGATGTAATAGCAACAATGAGCCATGAAAAACATTAAGCCGCTGAAGCTCTTACTATGCAGTTGCTTACAATAGGGTTAAAGATGCGCAGATCTTCACATAGTTTTTGCACAGTCTTTTCTGCTTCCCTTTCCGAACTCGCGTTTACCGTCATCTTCAGCATCTTGGCAGCACGCACGGACTTGACCTGAGAGTATCCTCCTTTGACTAACAGATCGCGGTGTATAGTCTCGCCCTCTGGGTCATTGATGTAAGGTTTATTCTCTATGATGACCTGTACGAGAAACTTTTGCACCATTGCTTGTTCTGGATGCGCCCTGTAATTTAAATACATCAGACACCTCGGCATCTTTGCCGAAAGTATTAATTATGTACGGCTAAATCTGCCAGAACGAGGTCATGTAGCTCAGCCTGGCAGAGCGGCTGACTTGTAATCAGCAGGTCGTGGGTCCAAATCCCACCATGACCTCCCTTTTTCGCTTTTAACAAATATGAAATTGTACTGTCATTCAATAAATCAACCAAAAAATTTATCTTTCATGTATTTTATAGTAGAATGTGCCGTCGAAGAA
>CAZPIL010000108.1:0-5853 GCA_964586705.1 uncultured Nitrososphaera sp.
ATCTCCCTCATGCAATGAAGCGGTTTGACGAGATAGTGAAGTAGCTCTATTAAATAACCCTGCCAGCTTTTTACAAAATGTGAGCGAGGTGGCGCAGAAGATAACGTTTGACGAATTCAAGAGGGTAAAGCTTCAGATAGGAAAGGTCGTAAGCACCGAAGCCATTCCAACGATGAATAAGGTATTCAAGGCGGTTGTTGACATCGGCGGCGAAAAGCGCGATGTAGCTGTCGGCGCGGCGCCATGGATAAAGCCGGAGGACTTTGTCGGCAAAATAGTTGTCATATGCACTAATCTGCAGCCACGCAAGATAGGGGAAATGACTTCAAACGGAATGCTCTTGGCGGCGGATGGTCCAGAAGGCAGGCCGGTATTCCTGACTATAGCAGAAGATGTGTCTCTAGGCGCACCTATACACTAACCAATGCCGAATTTGCCGGGCTCTTTCTTTTTCTGTATCTCTTCGAGTATTGACTCATACTGCCTGTCAAGCAGCTTTGTATCAAGTGGAATATTCTGGAGCCGTGAAAATGCTGCAAGGATGCTTTTTGCTGCAAGTGGCTGCGGGACGGTCGTCTCTGAAATCTCTCCAAACAACCCCACAGCATCTATCCCACGCTCTGCTGCCATTCCCAATATTACACCATTAAACCATGTTATGCTAGATATCTCTGATCCGACCAAGTCAATGCCAGCCTTCGCCAAGACGCTTTTTAGGTCAGGCTTGTTGACGACGCCGCAGACCCGCGGCGCGCCGGTAAGCTGCTCGCGCAAATATCCGCCAGCACCATACAGTCTAGATATTTTTCCGACACCCTGTGCAAAGTCAAGCAGCACATTACAGAGTGCATGCAGCTCTCCGGGGTCCTGCGGCTGCGACTCGCCGGTAAATACCATCAAGCGATGCTCGTCGTCGTAGTAGATCTTGTACGTATCACTTGCGCTTTTCACAATGCCATCCGAGTACGACACCCACGGTTTGTCGCTTGATACTATTTCAACTACCTGTTCACATTTGAGGGTCTGGGCAAGAAACGAGGAGACTAGACCACCCACTCTTCCCATGTCAGGTAATGATGCAAAGAGCGTGAAATCATCACTTTTGATCTGCCTTGTTATGTCCAACCTCATTTTGTAATCCCATTTATTCTTGCCAGAAAGGCGCATATAGCAGTGTAGTCCTGCTCTGAAAATCCGCTGTTGTTTGCAGCGCGGAACATCTGCTGGACAGCAGAGGTTGCAGGTACTGCAATACCCCTTGCCTGGGCAGTACCCGTGGCAAGCTCTAGATCCTTGAGCATGTTCTTCAAGTGAAAAGATGGCTCAAAGTCACCTGTGACCATCTTGGGACCCTTTTTCTCAGAGAGGCCAGTTTTGAAGTAGGTCGAGTTAAGTACTTGTACAAATACCAAGGGATCGATGCCGCAGCTTCGTGAAAGAGTTATGCCTTCGGAAACTGCCGCCGCAATGAGGGCAATGTTCATGTTAAGCGCGAGTTTGATGGCGTTTGCAGACCCTGCTTTTTCGCCTATATAAAACACCTGCTTTCCCAGAGATTTGATGACAGGCGCTGCCTTCTCAAATGCTTCTTTATTACCGGCAACAATTGGTATCAGCTCGCCAGTTTCTGCAGCAGTAGGGCCGCCCATTACAGGCATTCCAAGCATTTCTACTTCACGTATTTTGAGCTCACGAACAAGATATTCTGATTGCAAGGGTGCGATCGTGCTTGCATCGGCAACTAGTGGCCTGTTCTGAGAAGCGGCAACACCCTCAGGACCCATCAATACATCCTTGGCCGCGTCAAAGTCAGTCACGACTGTTATCACAATATCGCAAAGGTCAGCCAGTTCCGCGGGGCTTGCGGCTACGTGTGCAACTTTGGCGAATGACTCCGACTTTTTCCTATTACGGTTATATACTGCCAAGTCGTGGCCGGTATTCACAAGCCTTCTTGCAATGCCTGAGCCCATAAGGCCCAGACCCGCAATGCCCACTTTCATGCGGCTGCTGCAGCCGTGCACCAATAAAAACAGTGCTGAATGGTGCAGGTCACTCTCCCAAGGTATTTAGTCGCCAGACTGTTTATAATTCCGGCGAGCGTGAAAACCCTTACGGCTTTAGCCTTGGGATAAAATAAGCGAGCCCGTTACCCCTCCCCCTCCCCCATGGGTGCTGTCCTGCTTAATAACATCAGACCTGCATGTTATAACATGTCGGAACTATGGTATAGCAAACAAGCCCCGGAATACGAACAGAAGCCAAGCAGGTCAATAATTCATCCCTTTAATGTCAAGGGCCATAGCGGCATGACAATAAACCCGTACCAAGGGTGCCAGCACAGGTGTGCCTATTGTTATGCCACTTATGATTGGTCGCCCGAATTTTATGATAGGATTTACTCCAAGAGCAACGCGCCAGAGATCCTCGAACGCGAGCTGGCCTCATGGAAAGAAGCAAAAATAGATCCGGTCATGATCTCATCTGCTACTGACGCGTATCAACCAGCAGAACTCAGGTACGGACTGACAAGGAGATGTATCGAAGTATTGCAAAATTACAGGGTCCCTTACTATGTTTTTACAAAGTCAGCCATTATAGAGCGCGACTTGGAGCTTCATTCAAGATATAAGCAAAACTGTTTCATCGTCTGGTCTATAACGACCTGCAACGAACGTATAAAGAGGATAGTTGAGCCAGGAACGCCTCCTGCAGCAAGAATATTTGAAGCAATTGAAAAGTTTGTCAATGCAGGAGTCATCTGCGGCATAAATATGGATCCGATAATTCCACTAGTGACTGATAGCGACGAGGAGTTTGACTTGGTCATAGATGCATGCAGACGTGCAGGAGTGGAGCACGTCTTTGGTGCAATGCTCAGGCTCAGGACAGATATTTGGAAGAGGATGAAGGCAGCTCTTGCGCTTCTAGGCATGGAAAAAGACGTTAACCGTTACAAAAAGATCTATGGATTTGAAGAGCCCATGTCTGCCAATTATGTCGGTTGTGACAAAGAGTACAGTAAGCAGGTTATGAATAGATTTGATGACATGGTTAATGCAGCAGGAATGAGTAATGACTTTCCAAAGCACATTGGATCTAGAGAAATAGACAAGTCATGCACAGGCCAACAGTCTATACTGAATTACATTGTCAGCTAGCAAGCGGTACCATTTAGGTTTCTTGCATGTTTACTTGCGTGGCTTTTCATGGTCCCGCGAAAGAAAAACGGCTTCACATTCACAGTGGCCGTCTATTCTTACCTGCCTACCGCACCTCGGGCAGATGCTCAAGGGTGTAGGTGCTTCCGTATTCGTCTCGAATACGACAGACATTACATAGATAATGTTAGTCCAAATTATTAAAGATTTTAGCATATCTATAAAGTAACGCGCTGTACTTACCCTAATTGCGGTTAGACGTCATATATCTACAAGAAATGAGATATTTATTAAAAATTCATGTGTCAATACAGGCTTAATACTTCTGCTTGCCTGCAGAAAGGTATGGGCCACCGGAATCCTGTGCCAACTATTGACGCGATAATGCAAAAGGGCTCAAAGGTCCTCATGGTAAGGAGAAGGAAGGAGCCTTTTGAAGGCCTCCTGGCATTACCAGGAGGTTTCGTAGAAGAAGGCGAGACCGCCGAGGAAGCGGCAAGGCGAGAGGTAATGGAAGAGACCGCGCTTGAAATTGAACCCATAGAGATATTGGGCGTCTATTCTGATCCAGCAAGAGACCCCCGTATGCATACACTCACAGTAGTATTTGTATCGATCATAGTAGGAGGCAAGGAGCAAGCAAGTGACGATGCTGAAGGCCTAGAGTGGATCGAGCTTGCCGATGTCGAAAAAATGAAGGACAGTATTGCATTTGACCATTCCAAGATTCTTGCCGACTATCAGGCATGGAGAGCCGCGGCGGGCACATTTTGGTCCACAAAGCACAAAAATCCAAAATAATTAAAACCCATTAGGACATAGCAGGTTTGGTTGCGCTCCGAGAAGGACATTAGGCTCCGCATAGACCTGCTCGAAGGACAGTCAAATACAATTGCAAAGTTGCTTGCCAAGGCCATGCAAGAACGCAACGAAGAGGCTGTAAAGCAGTACTCTGGAAAATTAGTCCAGACAAAAGGCAGGGTCGATGAACTGCTCTGGGTGCTCGGCGTAAAGTTAGGACAAGGTATTCTTGGAAGCAGCGTGAACGTTAGAGGTGTCGATGTAACAGTGGGCGACGTGCTTGAAAAGCTAAAAAAAGGCGAGATAAGGATGGACGACCTTTCACTAGATGTACAGGCTCTTGTGCGAAAAGGTGCGCTTGAAATGCGGAACGCAACGAAATACACCACATAGCTCATACAAATTGTGGAAGTTAGGCTGTACAAATTCACAAAACACCGTCTACATGGTGGAAAATATATATAAAATAACACCGTTATACAAGCTGCAAATGACTACTGAAGACTTGAACATGGATTATAGCAAATACGACTTTAAGGATTCCACGGAGCTTTACGTTTACCTAAGCAAGAAGGGGCTTTCTAGAGGCACTGTTGAGGAAATAAGCAAGCTCAAGGGCGAGCCGGACTGGATGCGTGACTTTAGGCTCAGAGCATATGAGGTCTTTATGAGCAAGCCGATGCCAGAATGGGGCGGCGACCTATCAAAGATAGATTTCCAGAACATCTACTATTATGCCAAAGCTTCAGAGAAGCAGGGCAAGAGCTGGGACGAGGTTCCTGAATCCGTAAGGAACACGTTTGAAAAGCTCGGTATCCCGGAGGCAGAGCGCAAGTTCCTTGCAGGCGTGGGTGCTCAATACGAGTCTGAAACCGTTTATCATAACCTAAGGGAAGACCTGCAAAAGCAGGGAGTAATTTTCATGGACACAGACACAGCGATCAGAGAGCACCCCGAGATTCTCAAGAAGCACTTTGGCAAGGTCATACCACCGGAGGACAACAAGTTTGCCGCGCTCAACAGCGCAGTCTGGTCAGGCGGCTCCTTCATCTATGTCCCTCCAAATGTGAAGGTAGATCTGCCGCTGCAGGCCTATTTCAGGATAAATGCAGAAAACATCGGCCAGTTTGAAAGAACACTCATCATAGCAGACGAAGGTGCAGAGGTCCACTACATCGAAGGATGCACAGCCCCTGTCTATACAACCGAGTCGCTGCACTCTGCAGTCGTGGAGCTGGTAGCAAAGAAGGGTGCCAAGATACGCTATACTACAATTCAGAACTGGAGCAAGGATGTCTATAACCTTGTGACAAAGAGGGCATATGCCTACGAGGACGCGACAGTGGAGTGGGTCGATGGAAACATTGGAAGCAAATTAACAATGAAGTATCCGGGAGTCTACATGCTTGGCAAGAATGCCCACGCAGAAGTAGTTTCAGTCGCTTTTGCTGGAGAAGGAATGCACCAAGATGCAGGAGCAAAAGCTGTGCACTTGGCTCCAAATACTACCTCAAGAATAACAAGCAAATCAGTAAGCAAGGACTCTGGTAGGACTACCTATAGGGGTTTGCTGCACGTTGCCAAGGGTGCTACAGGAGTCAAGTCAAACGTACGGTGTGACGCGCTCTTGCTTGACGAAAAATCTAGAACAGACACCTATCCATACATCGAAGTGAATGAGGACGATGCCACTATAACCCACGAAGCGACAGTTGGCAAGATAGGAGAGGATCAAATATTCTACTTGATGTCAAGAGGATATTCAGAGTCCGACGCACTGTCACTGATAGTAGGCGGATTCATGGATCCATTCACAAAAGAGCTGCCAATGGAATATGCTGTGGAGCTTAGCAGACTCATCAAGATGGAAATGGAAGGCTCCGTCGGTTAA
>CAZPIL010000109.1:0-5851 GCA_964586705.1 uncultured Nitrososphaera sp.
AAAAGCAGGACTTCCAACCAACATCATCATCATCGTTATAGCTGTAACCAGACCGACTATGAATGCGCTTTTTCGTCCGTTACCTCTATTCGTGTTACTTTTTTTGCGCATTCTTTCATGGAATATTAGGAGGAAGATGTTGATTAGGCTTGCGTAGAGGGAGGAAATGGTACCCCCTCACTGCTGCTTCCAAGCAGTTATGGATAAACGCAAATAATCAAAACAAAATCTTTCAATATTGACTTCATAATTTGTCATATAATATACTAATGATTCTCGCAGCGGATGTAATAGCAATTTTGTCAGGTGTACATTTGGGAACTTACTTTGGCTAGTGAGTCATCGAACTTGAGAAGAGAGAGGGAAAAAAAAGAATATGATAATGTAGGATTAAGCAGAGTTGTAGGCATGGTTGCTATCCTTGTTCTGGTCACAAAGACTGCGGGTATTCAAAAGACAACTATTTAACAACTAATGCATTCCTTCAATAGGAAGATGTTTTGATCTACACTTGTCAACATTTAAAGTGCCTTTTTTCAAACTCTGAAAAAGAGCTCTCTTCATTTTGACCAAAATGAAAGAACAAGTGGCAAAGGCATAATGAGCTCGTGGGCCTAGAGTAAGAATCTGGTCCATTGCCTTTGCCAACGATTTTGGAATTAGAATAACGAGGCCAGAGGTAACCGGCACAATTTGCAAGCCCATGCCTGCAATCCGGTTCAAGTCTGGCCCCAAGGGCCCTGTTGGCATGGCTACTACTACTACTACTACTACTACTCCTACAACAACAGCAGCTACCCATTGCAGATTTCTTGGTGGCGGTGGAGGGCTATTTCCACCTGTATACTCTGCCGCAGCTAAAAAATTAAAAAGTTTAGTAGTAGTATAGTAGTTCTGGCAGTCTGCGCCGCCGGCGACAGCTTCCGTACACATCTCGTCTGTGCCAATGCACGAATATTACGTGAAAATTGTGAGAATGTCAACATTTCTGTGCTCTGGTTGGTAATCAGAACAGATTGTGGTTTGGCCACGACGACACCCCGTTTACGATCTCTTTCAGCATGGCATTGATCTCCGTGGTGCTTCCATTTCCTGTGTTAGCCATGACGGCATAGGCAAAACCATCGCTCCGACGGCGGAGCACAGCCTTTGTGCCCGACATGGCGCCGTAGTGGCTGTAGATGTTGCTCAACACATTTTCATGCCGCAGGAAGCGCAACAGGTCGATAGGAGTGGCGATCCAGCCGCCATGGGAGTCGAAACGCTCCGGCTTCACACCGGAATAGGCGCTGCCGCCGTAATACTTGACTTCGTTGTTCTTGCGGTCGGCTTCCTTATCGCCGCCGATCACCATCCCCTTCGCGCCTGCTGGCTTGAGCAAGGCGCCGCGCACATAGGCTTCGTAGGACTTGCCGCTCTTGGCTTCGATGACTCTGCCGAGTAGGCAATAACCAAAGTTAGAGTACGAATACTTTGTGCCTGGATCGAAGCCAAGTGGATACTCCTTTAGCACCCATTCGATCAGGCCTTTGTGACTTGTACCGGAGTAAGCAAACATCGGATCGCTTTTCTTGCCATCGCTGTTCGTGTTGACAAAGCCGGACCTGTGCCGCACGAGATGGTCCACGGTGATATCGTTGATCTTCTTGTTGTTTGACGGCGTCGAATATTGCCCGCCCAACACGCTGTTGCGACCGAAGACCTTGTCGTTAAGATTGATGTTGCCGAGCTGCATGATCGCTACATGGGTGATTGGCTTGGACACGCTGGCGATGCGAAAGCGGTGGGCGGGACCAACCGGCTCGCCCTTCTCCTTGTCGGCAAGACCAAAGCCGGAGGCGTAGACGAGGTTGTTGTTGAGGCTGATTGCAAGGGACAGGCCGGGCATGTCCTTCTTTTTCATATAGGCCCGGACCTTGTTCTGGATTAGGTCAAGGTCTTTCTTGGCGATGGCGCTATTTTGCCAAACGCCATTGAAGCGCACCCCTCTTGACGAGTTGAAAGCCTCGACATAGACCGGTTCCCAGCTCTGATAATAGTAATTGTCAAAGACGTGCTGGTAGTGGACGTCCTGCACTCCATGGCGAGCCGACCATTGCGGCCCACCAGTTTTTGTCCAGATCGCCGCGTAGCGATCGTTTTTGTTGTCGCGATAGCCGCTGACCACCTTCAGGCGATAGCCCTTCTTGGCGAAATTGTTGAACGCCTGTTGGTAGGCGGCCGCTGTCAGACCATGGCGCGCCACCCATGTGGGGCCGCCCTTCTCGAATATTGCGGCAAAATGTGGCGAGCCACCTACGGCGCAGGCGCTGACGTGGCTCAAGGCAAAGCCCTGCTTGACCATGTCTTTGACCGCTTGCTGGTATTGCGCGCCGGTCAGTCCGTGGCGCGCCGCCCACGCTGGACCCGATTTCTTCTCCCAGATTGCAGCATAGTAGACGTTTCGGCCGACGACGTAGCCGTTGACAAAGGTCAACCGGTAGCCCTGCTTGACGTACTGATTGAATGCCGCCTGATACTGTTTCCCATTGAGCCCGTGGCGCGCCGCCCACGCTGGACCAGACTTCTTGATCCAGAGCGCAGCGTATCGCGCCCCGCGACCGCTTTCATAGCCGGAGACCGAGATCAGCCTGAAACCCTTCTTGGCGTTGTTGGTGAATTGCCGCTGGTATTGCGCGCCTGTAAGCCCGTGACGGGCAATCCACTTTGCGACCGGCACCGGCCGAGCCATCGTCGTCCTCGTCCTTCTGCGTACCCTCATCTCTCTGCGCACCATATCCTCATATCCTTTCTTGGTCGAATGTAATTAAAGTTGCTGAGGCTGCGAAAAGTACCTGCAAAATAACCCTGCTTTGGAAAAATTTTGTAACAATTGCGGATGGAATATGGCTGATGGCTGCTGACGCACGGCCGGCTCATTGTTGTACTGCTTAGTTGTTGCATTATGACTCTAAAGAGAAAGAAGAATCACTATAACATAGAACTGCTAAAAGGCTATGGCTGCTCTATTCGGATGAAAGGGAATAAAGTTATCTTCCGAGGAGGGACAAAAGTAGCTGGATAAAATGATGACAATTATTCCAAAAGTCCCTTGTACAGTCTCGCTAAAAGCCTATACTTTTCAGCCAGATCATGCTCGCCACTGCTCTCAGCTTCCTTTGCCAACCATTCATAGTACTCAGTGTTTGCCTTGATGTTGGTTTGCAGCGCCTTTTTGACAATTGATAGCGCCTGCTCGCCTTTCTCTGCCCCGAGTTGATTAAGCCACTTGTCTAGAATTACAAATGTCTGGCTGCAGTAGCTAGCAATCTGTCCTTTGTCTTCCATGAGCGCTAATTCAGACTATCTTTCGAATTTATCATAGTTAAAAGCAGCGTGTAGAGTTCTATACAGGCAGGCAGGCAGGTAGTCACTCACGGCATAGCTTCTTGTATATTTCTGACATGAGGAAATGGTAATTGACCATTGGTCTGTCATAATCATCATCATCTTTACTCAGAGCATTTGCCAAATTCCTATGGTACTCTTCGTTTGCCTGCATGGAAAGGTGAAATCTTTCCTTTATGATTGAAGGTATCTGCTCGTTATCACCATCAGCATTCTTGGCAACTATCTCTTTTATCCAGTTTTCCATGATGTTAAGGAATTCTTCTTTTGTGTCGCGGATTATCAAAGACTGTTCACCACCACCTGCACAAGCCTTCCTACTTTTATTAAAATCACTGCAGAACATTTTCTTCTACTTTGTCACGTGACTTTCTTATGCAATTATCTTTTGCAAAAAAGATTCAACTAAACTTAAGTATCTAGTTACCAAAGACAGGCTAAATGTTTTCACAATGCTCCTTAGTGGACACATTACATGTTTCACGATTCCGCTGGCTTGTCGTGGCCATCATCAGCATTCCTGCCCTCTTGCTTGTAGCAATAGTTCCTACATTTTCATATGCTGAGGCGGTACTGGAAGAAGACTGGGTAAGACAGTTTGGAACCTCAGAAGATGATGGACACTTTGGAGGTGGAGATATAGTCAAGCATTCTTCAGGTGTGTACATAGTTGGTTCGACGGACGGTACATTTGCAGACCAATTAAGCTCAGGAGGCACAGATGCATTCGTTAAAAAATTTGATAATGACGGAAATTCGCTTTGGACACGTCAATTCGGTACTCCGCAAGATAATTTGGCATTGTCTGTAGCCGTTGATGATACTGGAGTTTACATTGTTGGTCTTACTGATGTAGCAACTGGTGATGCTGATGCATTTATCCAAAAATTCGACCACGACGGAAATCAGCTCTGGAGTGATCAATTTGGCACTACGTCGTGGGATGCTGCAAATGGTGTAGCAGCTGATTCTTCAGGAGTATACGTAGTTGGGGAAACAGAAGGCGAATTACCTGGTGCAACCCAGATAGGTACTTCAGATAATGGCTTCCTCAGAAAATATGGTTCTAACGGAGTAGTTGATTATACAGTTCAAATCGGCACAGATACTCCTCCAGGTGCAGCAACACGCGCTCTTGGTGTTGATGTGTTTTCAGGCTCTGTATATGTTGTAGGCACGACATATCCGGAAACCGCGGCATCTCTACATCCTGGAGAAGTTGACGGGTTTGTTAAAAAATTTGATATTGACGGCGATATACTTTGGACTGAGCTTGTAAATTTTGGAGGTTTTGATAGTGCCCGATATGTTGATGCAGAATCACAAGGTATTTTTGTTGCAGGAACAGGTGGAGTGCAACCAGGCGCGGCGATTGCAACGGGATTTGCATTTTTGCAAGGGTTTGATTTAGACGGTAATGATTTGTTCCTAGAGACACTTCAAGAAGCTGATGAATCTATTGTTAGTGGAACTTCCGGAGTTGCAGTTGCTACCGGTGATGATGGAGGGGTCTACATCACAGGTTCTACGGAATTTCAAGATACATCCTCATCAATTCCGTTCATAAAGAAATATGATTTTGCTGGAAGCGAACTTTTCTCGATGGAGGTATCAGAACGTCCCGCTGCAATCGATACTGATTCTACCGGAGTTTATGTGGCAGGCCTTGTGGATGAGGCTTTGCCAGAACAGACACACTTTGGCGGCATAGATGCCTTTGTGATAAAGTACACAGTATCTCCGATATTTGGAGAAGAATTTACTCTGACTGTAAATTCATCTGATCTTTCTGACACCACTGCTCTGAATGGTGTGTGGGTAACAATCCGTACTCCTGGAGGAACTCTTTTGGATTCCGGCTTTACGCCTTTTACATTCATGGGCACATCTGGAGAAGAGTATGGAGTCACTGTAAGGAATTATGACGGAAACATCTTTCAGCACTGGCAAGATGATGCTGATGGTGAAACTATTAGCGACAATAGTCGTGTCCTAACCCTGACCTCCGATACTACTCTGACCGCAGTGTTTGACACGGGCGATTCAATAAGGGGATTTACATCTCTGACACATGTAGGTACGGAAGAGCAGCCTAGTCTGACTGTCAATGCGGTTTCTATTGACGGAAGCGATACTCTTCACATGTGGACAATCATAGACCCTCAATCTACAGACGAATCCGGTACAACATACATAGTATACATGCACAACTACATGGACAGGGTCTTTGACCACTGGGAAGACGGCAGCACAGATAGAATCAGAACCCTGACAATATCAGAAGATACAACGATAACGGCATACTACAATACAGATTAGACAGATACTGTCCATCCATCCATTCATTTATTTTCTACATAATTATTATTCAGTTCAATTGCGCGCTAAATAGAAGTTTGGAGCTGCGTAAATACTTCGGATAGGATCAATTGATTAGCACAATAGATTCTAGGGGCAGCTTGAC
>CAZPIL010000110.1:0-5760 GCA_964586705.1 uncultured Nitrososphaera sp.
TGTTAGAATTCTTTGAAGAGCCAGGTCCGCTTGAGGGGTTAAATGCTGCCACTATGGGGACTGAGGGGTGCTCTTTCTTTTCGTCGATTACCTTCTGCCAGTGTACAGAGCCCGTGCTTCCCGGGTACATGTACAGGGCTACAAAGACTCCGGTCTTTTGCAATGCGTCATCATCATTGAGGCGAGGCTCAGGTGCAGTAGTATCTTCAAAGCTAGAAGATGCCTCCCATCCATTGGAATCCTCAGCATGTACCGTATGCATGCCAGGTCCTGATGATGGCGCCAGAAAAGAAGTCGAGAATGAGCCCGTAGAGTTTGTATTAACAGAAGCCACTGTCTGGCCGTTGTACGTTACGGTGACAGAAGAATCTGGAGAGAAATAGTATCCTGTTGTAGTGATTGTAGTAGAGTCTCCAATTCCACTTGCAGGGGTTAATTCCAGCTCGGGCACCCTATAGTATGCAGTCATGACCATGTCAGAGTTCAAGGTAACCGCTCTTGTCCTCTCTGTGCTCCCATCATCCCAGTGGTCAAAGACAGAACTTCTGTAGTTATGTACAGTCACGGAATAGACCGAATCTGCAGTACCCGTGTATGATACCGGCGTGAATCCTGTTCTGACAGTTGTGCTCCCCTCAGATATCGTGGTGTACATGCCTGTCTTGGCGTTGCCCGACATGTCTTCTGCATTGACTGCAAGCTCATAACTGATTGGCAGTTGTGATGCCGCCGTTGAAACATCAGTTACTGTGACTGTCACCTCTCCGGATGCCGAATTTCCATCGTCATCAGAGATTGTGTAGCTAAATGAATCCGTGCCTGTGAAACCACTAGTGGGCGTATATGTAACCGTGCCGTCTCCATTGTTTGTAGCATTGCCGTTTGCGGGATCTGTGACCGACGTCACCGTCAGTGCGTCACCGTCAGCATCGCTATCGTTTGCAAGCACGTCTATGGTCACAGGTGTGTCCGGGTGAGTGGTCTCCGAGTCGTCAGTTGCTGATGGAGCTGCATCGGTCTGTTCTGATGGGGTAGTTTCTGCCGCCTCGTCGAAGTAATATGCGGTAATGGAAGTGTCTTCATCCAGCATAATAGTTCTGACCCTGTCAATATCCCCATTCTCCCAGTAGTCAAAGACAAGGCTGCCGTAGTTAGACACGGTGACAGAATATGTGGCACCTGCAGTACCCTCAAAAGTCAGTGGAGTAAAACCTGTCTCGACAGTCGTATCTGCCTCTCGGATAGTAGTGTACATGTTGCGCGCAACGCTATTCTGGTCGTACGCGTTTACCGTCAAAGTGCGCGATGATGCATCACCCGGTGTCCTGTAATAAGCGGTAAAGGTGACATCTGTGTTTAGCGCTAAGGTTATTGTCCTGCTGGTGCTCCCATCATCCCAGTGGTCAAAGAAGACGCTGCCGCCAGAGTAGTCGTGTGCAGTTATGGAATAGGATGCTCCTGTGTCGCCGGTAAAGGTCAACGGCGTGAATCCTGTTTTTACCGTGGAGCCGTTTGACTGGACTGCAATCCACATGCTGAGCTGTCTTCCATCTAGTGCAAATCCTTCGACTGTCAGTGTGTTTGCAGCGTATGCGCCCGGCAGCATGTAATTGCTGGTGGTTCCAAATATCAGCATCAGGCCGACTATTGGGATAAGGGCTGCTTTGTATGGTAATTTCCTTCCTGAACCGAAAGTACGCTTTGTCATAGAGGATCGCTCTATTCCCATATTATGGTACATAGATATAGAATATATAAGATTTAGTTAGTCTTTGCACAAAGAACTGTATTTGGAGACTGTTTTTAATCCTGTACTGTTATTATATAGATATATTACATTTCGCTGACTGGAAGCGTCGTTTGAACCCGTATTGTTATATTGAATAATTACCTCATTTAGTTCAGGAATTATGCTCTAGTTTACTCATCTATTAACCATAAATTAGGAATTTTTGTCATTAGGGATTAGCAGACCAAGGTTGCTTCCATATTGGGCATGCATGTAGGATTTTGCCACTTGCCGCATTACAGGGCGCTTGTCAAAGTGTTGCAGTAGTAGTGATTAGGCGGCTCCTACCGACTTTTTGTCACTCATCTTTGGAGCTATCATCTTACCGACATCATTGTACATAGTTAGAAAGTACCTGCCCTTCTCAGTCGTATGGTACTTTCTCTCTCCTTCAGAGTATTTGAGCAAGCCAGTATCGATGAGTAACTCCAAGTATTCCTTTAGTTGGGGGAAGGAAAGCAGAGCATTGTACATTATTCTTGTCTTGATAGCACCGTTTTGTGCAATCCGTAGAATTTCCGCGACAATATCCGTTCTGCTTCTGTATTTCACGGAACCTGTTGCGGATTTGTACCTAAAAAGACTAGCCTATAATCTCTCTATAACCTAGACATTGATTGTCGTTACTGCATCCAAGGTGGCCAAGTGTGAGCTCAGGAAATACGGCCTTTTGCGAAAAATATCTCGTTATTGCCCACCGTGCGGTCCTCCCATATAACAAAGATATTGCCACCAGAAACCGCTATCGACGGGCATTCCGATACCCCCTCATTATTGCTCAGGTTTACAGGATCAGTAAAGGTGTTACCGTTTGCGCTGGATGTCAGCAGTATTTCTTCATTGTCGTGAGACGTTTCAACCTGCGCCACGATGTGGACAATATGTCCGTCAGCATTCTGTTCAGGGGTTGTTATTGCTAGCTCTACGTTCATGGGATCGGTGAACGCATCATCAAGACCCACGGGCTCTGTGAATGTGGCACCTCCGTCTGTGCTTGTGACATAAAAGAGCTGTGACACAGATTGTGAGGCAAGCCCACCCCAGATCACATAGATGTTATCACCGTACGCTGCTACCTGTGACTCGCCCACATCCATACCTCCATTCAGTTGCCGAACCGGCGAAAAGCTGGCACCTCCGTCTGTGCTTGTGACATAGTGGAGCGCCGGCTGATCAGGACTTGCCCACACCACATGGACCGAGTTTCCATCAGCCGCAACTTTTGGAAATGCCACCTGGTCCGCGCTTGCCGCGATTGTGACTTCGTCGCCAAAGCTGTCGCCTCCATCTGTACTCGCCCTGAAGATTATTGCATCTCTTCCATCATTTCGTTCTTGCCATACTACGTAGACGTTATCGCCAGAGGCGACTATTTCCGTATTGTACGAGCTGGCATCAGGGTTGCTCAGGGTTGTTGTCCCTTCAAAGGCGTTCCCACCACTTGTGCTTTTTGCAAATAGCACCTCTTTTGTGCCCAGAGTATTGTCAGTCCAAGCTATGTACACGCTGTTCCCAGATACTGCAATCTGCGGGTGTTCCGAAAAGCCTGAATTATTGCTCAGGTTTATGACGCTGCTTTCAAAGCTGTCCCCGCTGTCCAGGCTCTTCTTGAAGAATATGTCATAGTTTTGTCCTTGAACAGATTCTTCCCATACTACATACACGCTTTCACCAGCAGCGGCGACCTGACCGTAGACAGAGTCGTTTTGGTTTTCCGTAAAGTTAGTAGCATTTTCAAAACGTGCAGCCTGCGTCTCTGCAGCGAGGCGGTCTGCAAGCCCTTCTAGCACCTCATTCTGCTCATATATTGACGGGTATTGTACTTCCTCAAGCACCCGCTGGCCGCTTGGGCTAGATATCCACCGTGCAAAGTCAAGTGATACCGCAGAGGTGTCAGAGTTGTCGATCCCCGTCCGGCTGTCAGCAAGAGCCACATGGTAAAAGCCAACTACTGGATACGAGCCATTGCCCAGCTGGCCTACCGCCGTGGTAGGTGGCGTGCTGACAGTTCCGTTGACGGGTGCAGGATCGGATATGACCGTCCCGTTCTGGATGGCTCTGCCCACCGATTCAGATGATGGCAAGATGTATTCACTATCAGAATTCTGTAATGCTGCATACGTCATTCGCGTCTGTACAGCATTTGAAAGGTCAACATATCCTACAGAAAAGGGTGTTTGCCTCACCATTGATGAGAGAGCGGCAGGGGATTCTTCACTAAGGCTTGACTCGGGCCAAGTAATTGAGGAGTTTAGATACTGCTCCAAGAGTTCAGTGGCGCTTCCATTCTCGATCTCGTGCACTACTACTATGGGCTCATCAGGCAGGTTCAGGTTCGGGTTCAGCTCTGTAATCCGAGAGTCGTTCCAATGTGTAGCGTTTCCGGTAAGCACTGCATGGAGAGTCAGGGCGTCGAGTTTTATCCCCGACGGTACGTCAGGAAATCCCGGCACATTGTAGACAATCGCGATCGCCTGTGGACTCACCGGCAGAAATATGGATCCTTCATAAGTGAAATTGTCGGCAGGATTCACCGGCCATCCGGTTATAGCAACGTCTGACGAGTGGTCAGACAGAAACTGTGAGACATTAGAATATAACGTAACAGTGTGGGGATCATCGGCGGCATCAGAGTACACCAGCTTTACGTTTCCCAGATGATCTCCATTATTGTACTGAGACACCCATCTATCTGCAAAAGGAAAAGTTGCAGGAGAGGTCAATACAGTGATCGTACTCCCGGCAGCCGGGGGCGTTACGGGTCCGTTCCCATCAGGCGGGTTGACAGGAGGAACATCATCGTTAGGCGAGGCGCCGGCGTATAATGCCAAGGCTAGCGCTGACACTGCCGCAGCCGCAATAACAATAGCCAGAGCGGCTGTCTTTTTTCTGGTCATAACCGGCAAGTACTACACGCAAGCAAAACTATTAATGAATTCGGTATCTTGCAGAAGATGTCTCTATTAGGTGCCAAAAGGCCGGCCTTTTGGCATGGCCTTGATAGTCAGGTAGTATAGCACGCAGGCAGTAGCCAGGGCAACAGGATACCACCACACTATTCCATAAAAGGAAAGTTGAAGTGGTGTCATCACATCCTTTGGCCATTCGCCAAAAAGAACCCAGTAAGATAGATCCTCTATCCAGACAAAGTTAATGATATTGCCCGAGCCCCACATCAGGGCCTGTTTCTTGGCAGCCTTTGTAGACCTGAAGAATAATATCTCAAAGAAGGGGTTGAAGGAAACAAGGATCGCTAGCGCGAGCATAAGCACATGGTAAAAGTACAGGTTGCCTATGAGTTGCAGGCTTAGAGGATAGACAAAGATTCTCACTCCAAGCGGACTCGCTAGCAGTGTATGTTCTATAACTCCATAGAGCATTGCAAAGATTACTATCGAAGCTGCAGAGGTCAGATTGACCGGCTTCATCGTAAGCTGCCTGCCAAATATGTAAATGCGGAACATTCCCTTGTACTACCGCGGCCAAACTAGATACAACGCCATCCCTTTTATTTCTACCAAACTGTAAAAATGGCAAATGTTATGCAGCTGTCGGTTGGAAAGTCATTCTTGAACAATTTACAAGAGGAACGCGTTGCATTTGTTTTAAACTATGACGGGCAACACTATCCCGTTGCTGGATAACATATTCATAGTCATTGCCATGTTCTTCTGGTTTTCGTATGTTCCCATAGCCATGTTGTCGCTTCACAGGATTTTACACAACAGAAGAATATTTGTCGAAAAGCTTGCTGGCCGCACATATGATGCCGCGATAATTTTCCAAATAACAACGCGCTCTGCCACAAAAACACACGTAGTGGGACGTGGCATACAGTCAGTGATAGACTCGGCCCGCAGAATAGACTATCGCAATTTCAAGATCGCCGTGGTAACAGATGATCCTGAAGATGTCAAGACTCTGAGCAATGCAGAGTGTGAAGTGATAGTTGTAGGGCGCGAGTTTAAGAC
>CAZPIL010000111.1:0-5759 GCA_964586705.1 uncultured Nitrososphaera sp.
GAGCACGTTATTTGCTATCAGGCGCCTGCGCAGGACCGTATCGATGGTGGCCACTGCACATTTTTCTTCCGTTGCATATTCCACAATCGAGTCGTCGACATGGGTCGCCGCCGGCACGCTGACTATTGCAAAGCGCGTTAGGGCGGTTTCAAGTGCGGTCTTGGCAAGGGTCGAACGTTTTGGACCGGCTTTCTCATGCAGCCTTTTGAGCTCACCTATAACAATGTCAGGCACTATGAAGTCAAGTCGGCCAAATTCATGCTCCATCCGTTCGACGTTCTTTATCGGTTTTGCGACAAGGACCATCAGAAAACTTGTGTCGCACAGGACCTGCATGTCAAACCGCTATTCCGGATCCGATAAGACGCCATCTTTCAGCTATTCTCCTGCTGATGGCGACCCTGCTTTTTGGCAGGAGACAGACCGGCTTTCTCAACTTGACTTCTATCTTTCCATCCCGCACGCTTGTGACGACGCCTGCCGATGCTGCCGTTCCGACATTCAGCCGCAAAGGCTCTTTGACCTTTATTGGCTCCACTTTTACAAGATCCTGTGTGCCCACTGCTGTATCAAACAGGTGGGTTTCGATAGTCACGCTGTCCATATCTGGTGGAAGCGTGCCGGGCTTGCTTATTACAGAGCCTATGAGCGAGTCACTCTTTGTGAGCGCAGGATCGAGGTTTGTCCCGATGGCGACGAGTCCGCCGGGCTTGACATTGTCAACCAAGCCGGCTCCGGTTCCAAGCGTTGATATCGAAGACACCAACGGCTCGTAGCGGCCCTTCTTGTCATCTATTACGCCGGGTCTTATTTCCACCTCGTCGCCCAAGGAAAATTCACCTTGGACCAGCGCGCCTCCAAGTATTCCGCCCTTGACGCGCTTTATGGCAGTTCCAGGCTTGTTGATGTCAAATGATCGGAGGACGTGCATAACAGGAGGAGTATTCTTGACCCGCGGAGGCGTCTTGATATTGTTTTCAATCGACTCTATCAACGCGTCGATGTTGAGCTTGTGCTGCGCCGAGATGGGAATGATGGGCGCCTTCTCTGCAACGCTGTCTTTAACAAAATCCTTTATCTGTTTATAGTTGTCCATCGCTTCTTCGGCACTTGCAAGGTCGGCCTTGTTTTGCACCAGTACCAGCTGCTGAATACCAAGGACGGACAAAGCCAGAAGGTGCTCACGGGTCTGCGGCTGCGGCACCTTCTCATTTGCAGCCATTACGAGTATAGCGCCATCCATCAGCGCGGAGCCGGAGAGCATGTTCGCCATCAATGACTCGTGGCCGGGAGAGTCCACGAAACTCACTACGCGGAGGAGCTCGCTTTTGCCCCCGCAGTTGAAACACTTTGGCTGTGTTCCATAGCACTCTGGCCGAGGACATTGAGGGCACTTGTAGAAGGCCGCGTCAGCATATCCGACTTTGATGGTAATTCCGCGGCGCAGCTCCTCGCTGTGCGCGCTTGTCCATACGCCGGTAATTGCCTCCACCAGCGTAGTCTTGCCATGATCCACGTGTCCAGAGGTGCCGATGTTGACGCAGGGCTGATAACCGTATTCTTTGATGTACCAGTCCGGCAGTGTCTCTTTCCAGTGCAACGAGTTACCGTAAAATTCTCGGGGATATTAATGTAGGGAGATTACTTTTTCTTCTCTTTGGCAGACTCTTTTGCCTCTGCTTCTGCAGGAGTTTCTTCCTTGGCCTTTTCTGGAAGCCTGCCTTCAACCAAACTGAGGTTCAACTGATAGATTTCTTCTGTCACCATGTTGCCACGGACCAGCTTTCGAACCCTGCCGCCTTCAAGGTTTCTTGCTCCGACTCCCTCCGTCATCAAGACATATTTCCTAACGCCGCCATGCACGTCTGCACGCATAGGCACACCGGACTTGTCCGAGCCGCCTGTCACTTTGACCTTGCCGCCCTGGATTCCGATCGCAGAAGAGTCGATAACGTTTCCAATTCTTACTCCGATTAACGGCTGGGCTGCCCTGTCCTTGAGCTCCTGTGACATACTCTTGCCCGTCCCGTCTGAAATCACGAGCTTGAACTGCGCCATTCAGAATTCAAGGCGCCTTTTGGATTTAATTAACGTTTGGCTTTAAAGGTTAAAAGATAGTCTTTCGAAAAACCGGCATTGTCCGAGGCAAAGGAAGAAGCAATAGAGTGCCCACGCTGCGGATTTGAAATGAAGAACATGACTGCGTGTCATATGATCTGCACAAATTGCGGAGCCCACCTAGACTGCGCGGATAAGGGAAATGTCTGGTAGCTACAGCGGGTTCTTGTCCCAGTTCATCTGATAGTCGTCGGACATGAGAAGCGCCTTCTCTTTCATCGTCTCCAGATAGTCATCATATTTTGCCAAGTAGCCGCATTTCTCGCATCGTACGTTTTCCATCTCGTCGTCAACCTGTGCCTTTTTGCCGCACTGGGCACATCTTGCCTCAAGCACGCATATACTTTGCAGGGCTCGAATATCTGTTTTGTGCACGTTTTTATGGCAGAGGCATAACCGGCATGGTCCAGCATGTGGCGGTCTTCCCGGTTGCTAGAATTTATAATCAAGCGCCGCTAACCTTGTGCGTTGGCTGAACATACACTTGAAATACGCAAGCTTAAAAATGTAAACCTGAAAAGTGGCATAGTTATTGATGGCTTTCCAAGCGTAGGGCTTGCAAACGCCATTGCTTCTGAGTGTCTGATACACTCGCTCAAGACAGAATTCGTGGCGATGATAGACTCGCCGGCCTTCCCGCCGCTTTCGATAATCCGCAACGCGATGCCGAACTTTCCGGCGCGCGTCTATGCAAACGAAGAGCTGAAACTTGCAATGTTCGTATCGGAGCTGAACCTTGACGGTGCTATGTTCAGGCCTGCAGCAAACCTCATGCTTGACTGGGCCCTCAGCAGCAACTGCGACCTAATTGTGAGCGCGGCGGGGATACCGTACGAAGAAGGTGAGGCAGGCGACGCTGCAAATCCGCAGGTTTACGCCGTAGGGAGTACAGCACACGCGCTGGAAATAGCCGCCAAGGCAGGGCTGCCCCCGGCGCTTTCCGGCTCTGTTTCAGGCATACCTGCCATACTCTTGAACGAAGGCTCCTGGCGCAACTATGACGTGATAGTACTTCTTGTAAAGGTGGTGCAGGACGCGCCGGACTTTCGTGCAGGCGCCGCCGTTGCCGAGGCTCTGGCGAAGCTTGCACCGGGTGCAAAGTGCGATGTTCCGGCCCTTTTGAAGGAAGCAGAGGTTATGGAAAAGACACTGAAAAAGCTGAGGAGCGATCAGATTACGCCGGCTACAAAGGAGCAGATGTACGGCTGAAAGAGGCAATAGCCTACCTAACAAGTGCCGACACAAGGCTTGGCGGCGTAATCCGGTCGGTGGGCGACTATACCATCAGTTCAGGCGGCGAGTCATTCCAATCACTGGTTGAGGCTATAATGTACCAGCAGCTTGCAGGCAGCGCGGCCCAAGCTATACAAAGCAGGTTCATGAAGATCTACAAAGGCACTTTTCCCACGCCGGCGCGTCTGCTCAGCACTCCCCCAGAAGAATTGCGCATGTCAGGGCTTTCAGGCAAAAAGACGGAATATATCCGGGATCTTGCTTCCCGCGTGGATTCTGGCAGCATCGATCTCTCGGCGCTTGGATCGATGGGCGACGAACAGATCATAGAAAAGCTGACAGAAATCAAGGGCATAGGCAGGTGGACAGCAGAGATGTTTCTCATTTTCTGCCTCGGCAGGCCCGACGTGTTGCCAGTGGGCGATCTCGGGTTGCAAAGGGCAATACAAAGAGTGTACAGGCTGCGCACTCTGCCTGTGCCAGAAAAGATGCAAAAGATAGCAGGGCCATGGCGGCCCTACCGCTCGGTCGCTACGTGGTATCTCTGGAAGTCTCTTGACAAGTTCAAGACGATTGGATAGCAAGCTCTTTTGCTAAGGTCCGGACAAGCTCGACATCAAGGTCCAGCTGCTCGGCCACCAGCTCGTCTGAAATCCCTGACTCCAGAAGGTTGCGCATGGCTTCTCTCTTTTCCTGCGTCACGACATTTGAAGGCGGATACAGGTTAAGTTCTGCCTTCACTGACTTTATGTAGCTATTTGCCTTTGCTACAAGGTCATCCGGCTGGACGTCCACCTCTGTAGAGATTACCAGTATGTGGTCCTTCACAGGCAGGCTGATTATGTTGACCTTGTCGTAGTTATAGACTACCGACTTGAGCTCGCCAAGCTCCTGTGTGAACATCTTGCGAAGGTCTACTATGTACGCGGATTGCGACAGGGAAATCTCACTGCTCCTGTCAGAAAGCTTGTTTGGTGCATCCTCTCTCCTGACTCCGGCATAAAGATGGCCGGACTTTTCGACTATGCCGGCAAATCTGATCCGGGGATCAAGAGCTAGGACATTTTTTGAAAATTGCTCGGCTCTCATTTACCTCAAGCGTGGAGGCGGAGAATATAGCCTTTTTGCAAAAGGCTCTATGAAAGTTGGCAGGTATCGATACCTTCCAGACAAGCCGGGGACTTTTTAGATGGACCGCTTTGAGGCTTTTTCTTAATGATTATCCAGTCCAGCCACCAGGCTTGACACAAGCCTGTGTGTTACAGAACCGTCTAAATCTAGTTTGGGGTTAAAAATAGTGATGTCCATTCCAACAGCTTTTCCAGATCCAATCAAGATTTGTAAGAGTTGGCTGATATCTTTGTAACCTATTCCACCTGAAAGGCGATAATCGACTGCAGGCATGTCTTTGTCATTCAGTACGTCAACGTCTAAGTGAATCCAAAAGCCTTGGATTTCATTCTTCACCAGTTTCTGAACAGCCTCTGAAGCAGTTTTTGTGATTCCATTTTTTTGTACCCTTTCAAAATCAAAGATGCTGATGCCGGTCTCGCTTACATCCTGACTGCCATAACTTTTTGCCTGCTCGGCATCCCGGTTACCAAACAAGACAACATCTTCATCCCTGACAAGCGGCCCAAGGCCATCCATATCGGCAAGTATAGCAGGACCTCGGCCAGACACTATTGCCAGATCCATATCGGCAACTTCTCCAGTAAGGGACGCCTCGGGCTGATAAAAGTCAGCATGACCATCTATGAAGAATAATCCATGCCTTCCAAGTCTGCGCAATGCTAAAAGATTGCCCAAGATGATGCTGCAGTCGCCCCCAAGCACTATTGGAAATCGTTTCCTCCCTAACACGTCAGTCACAGTATTTGCTAGCTGGCTTGAATATCGCCTGATCGCTTGAGGGTTCAGCAACAGTGTTTCTTCATCCCGCCTTGAATTATACTCGGGTGGAGAAACCTTCCCTGCATATTCAGCATCTAATCTCTTTAGCAAGCCTGCAGCTTTCATCGCTTCTGGAAGGTGTTCAACTCCTGTCGGTCGTAACCCCAGTATCGACGGAGCGTCTATTATCGCAAATCGCTGCATCTGATACCACTATAGAACAAGTAGTCTTTAAACAAAATCCGGGATCTTTCTTTAAATAAAAACACCAAGGGGCTATTGATTTCCCAGGTATATCCAAATCTTTCTTACACCGTCGGCTGCTTCCCTGCAACAGTCATGGGCAGGCGAATAAGATCTATTTTGTTGCAAGCTGCCAAACACTGTCAAAATACTGTCTGAAATGGTCTGCAATTTCTTTTGACGAGATCAGAATGCCCGATGTGTTCTCCCAGGACACCATCAGTATGTTGCTGCCAAATATGTCCATAGTTCCGGGAAGTGGAAAAGGCACA
>CAZPIL010000112.1:0-5733 GCA_964586705.1 uncultured Nitrososphaera sp.
AAATAGCGACCAGATTCTTCCGGACATGTTTGTACCTAATTACGACTATGAAACAAACAGCTTTTACATGAACAAGATCCCTTCCTCAATCCTGAACTCAATCATATTTGGCGTGCCGGGTTTCTTTGTGCCTCGCTGGCAACAAGCCTGGTTTGGAGGCGGACTGGATGAGAAAATCTCACCTGCTGACTGGACATATTATTATGATCATTCTCCACTTGCACACACTCTTGAAAAGTATGTAGATTTTAACAAACTCTCAAAAAAGAATGTACAGAATACATCAGAAGCTGATAGTAGCCCTCGACTAATTGCAACTTCGGTCAACATGCTGACTGCCGAGGCACTGATCTTTGATAGTGCAAAGATGGAGATAGGACCCAAGCACATTCTGGCAAGCAGCGCGTATTCTGCCTATGGGTTCCCTTGGATAGAGGTGAGTGAAAATGTATATGCATGGGACGGGAGTCTACTGAGCAACACTCCCCTAAAAGAGGTAATCGAGTCTTCTCCGGTGAACGACAAGAACGTCTACATTGTGGAGAACTACCCCAGAAAAATAGACCGGCTTCCCGGGAACAGGGCGGAAGTCATAGACAGAACCCGAGATATCGTCTTTAGTGATAAGACAATCTATGATCTCCGCGCGTGGAAGCATATCTCGCGACAGAACGAGCTCATCGAGAAGTTGTATGACCTTGTTGAAAAGAACGTTGACAAGAAACTAGCTGACCAATCTACTCTGCAAGACATAAAGAAGGAGTACGAGTCTCTCATCGGCAAGTATGGGGCAGAGATACTTTCAACACACAGGATATCGAGAAGTCGGATGGATATGCCTCATATGTTGAAGAATGCCGACTTTGCTCCTAGAACTATTCGGGATCTCATACGACAAGGCGAGATTAAAGCAAAAGAGCATCTCAAGGGAGCAGATGAAGTAGAAGTGGCAGAACTCATGAAGGTTTTGTATACGTGACGCGGCGCTAACCTACAAAACTGTGAGGACTGATCCAGAATCTCCTGCCTTTACTCGCGGATCGTCTTGTGGTTTCTAAAATCTGGATATTATGGTAACATATGAAACATGGGAAGGCCTAGACGGCATCAAGGCTGGCCAGACATTGTTCAAGAAGTTAGGCTACGATTGGGTGTCAAATGAATTTCCAAATGCTCTTTTTTTCTGACTTATTTTTCTTTGATACTTCCCCTCGTATCCATAATAGTGTCGAGATTGTGTATGCGGGAATAAAATCACCAACGACAGGGATAAATTCTACTGCATTTATGACGGCTCCCTTCTTACTCTTTGTCAGCGAATATAACACGGTGCTAACAAAAATGTCTGCAACATCTCCAAGCAGGGGCATACTAAAGATAGGCGATGCAACATAATCTAGAGCGTCTGCCACGACCGATATTCCAAGTGCGGCAGCGGCCCTTATCTCAAATGGAATTCTTTCCACGCGAGACTTTAGTTTGACTTGTGCGTCCAGCTTTGAATCATTTGTTTATTGACAGAAATAACATATAACCTAATCACCGGCAGAATGAATAAGGGGTACCTGTTATTGTCTGCAGCATCGGTCAAATGATATTGTGCATGGACTCCTATTCTGAACTTTAATATTTTACCTATCATTCTATCTCAAGGCATAACTTGGCTAGAGCTGAATTCCGTTACTCTTAATACTTTTATTTCATATCTTTTGAGCAGGTGATGACTAGATCCAAGTTCGAGTTTGGACGACCGACATATCGCAATTGTGTGGCATTTACAGTGGATGGCAAGTCCACATTTGAACAGATTTATCATCATTTATCCAGAGCGAAAACCTCCATTTGCATTGCTAACTATGATCTTGACCCTGCCCTGAGGTTCGTACGAAGATACCCTATAGATGAAGATGATGATGATATCATCAAATCAAAGTGTGAGAGAGAACTGATATACGCACACTCCTCTGAGAATATGAAAAAATATTCCTTGGAAAACCTCTTGATAAGAAAAGCGCAACAGGGACTTGACATCAAGATTATTGTCTGGCAACCAAACCGGCTCTTTAGATCTCTTCCAAGAGCTGACGATAGGGGCATAGACGGAAGAGCTGAAGAAATAGAAATTTTGGACAAGATAGAAGACAAACTTCGTCTAACAGGTGAATTGACTGTACGAGTCGATGATACTTCTCCTACCTTTACGTCTGCTCATCATGAGAAGATCATCATTATTGACGATGCAATAGGATTCTGTGGTGGAATAGACCTTTCGCGTGGAAAATGGGATACGTCCAACCACGACTATGACAGCCGCTTAAGAGATTCAGGATCGGAGCCATGGCATGATGTGAATGTCATAGTGAGCGGGCCTGTTGTATCAGACCTTAGGTATCATTTCCTTCAAAGATGGCATTATTCAAAATTAAAGGATGTCCGGAAAGTAAGGAGTATGGAGTTTCCAGTCATCATGGAACATGCTGAAGGAGGTCAAGTACCAGTAACTGCACTGAGGACGTGGAAGGAATTTGAAAGAACAGGGGGAATAAGAGCTTGGTATGCAAACGGGTTCAAGAATGCAAAATCTAGCATATACATAGAAAACCAATTCCCTTTCCAAGATGACTTTATGACTAGAATTCTCTTGAAGCAATTGAGAGATAACAAGAAACTCCGAGTGGTGATACTGGGACCCTTGGAACCAAACCTACCGGGATTCATTGGAAAAATATTATCTGGTGTCAGCATCAACGATGTCAATAGAAACCTTGCGCGGTTACGAAAAGTGGGAGGTGACAGGGTGAGAACTTATTGCCTAATATCTGAGACTAAAACAATACCCCCTAAACGCAGGCAGATATACATTCACTCTAAATTAATGATTGTTGATGATAAGTGGATTACTGTCGGCTCTGCTAACTTGGACAAGAACGGGATGAGTGATTCCAGTGAGGTTAATTTAGGAATGACATCTGTACATCTTGCCAAGGCTCTTAGGATCCGACTCTGGAAGGAGCATATTGGTGGTATTGTTAAAGATGAAAGCCTCCATGATTTTGATGATGGTTTTGATGCCCTTGATAGAGTTGCCTCGGAAAATGGAAAGAGAATATACGACAACAAACCAATACGCGGTCACCTCTATTACTATGACTTTATAGAACGCGGCATCCCTGCTCCCTATAGTAAAGCCAAGAGCTTGAAACAGCTTGTACTGCCCTGAAAGAGAGGATCTGGCAAATACTTTTAGTGGTCATTGATGGCATATCGACTAAATACTTGTATCTACTCCTACGATAGCATCTGACAAAATGAGTGAGTAAACAGCCAGCACATTTCATATATGCCTTCAAACTCGAGCTTTCAACGTCGACGTCCTGCCGCTTCGCGACGTCCTTTCTGAGATACCATACGGCCGATACGCCTCCTGCAACTACCAGAATAATTTCAATGCCTAAAATTTCTGGTGCCGTATTCAACTCTATTTGGATATATTCACCTAGTCGTACATGCACGGAATCTTATTTACGACTTTGCTGCACATTATCTGTGGTAGAAGATATTGACTGGATACAGGCGTCTATGTGAATATTATTGTACAATTGGAGGGGGCTGTGCGATAAAGTCTTGTCGCACTAGCTTCAAGTTTACTAACGGAGCTATAACTGGAGGCGGATCTTTGATTAGTGGGACATTTGGATAATGTTGCACAGGTGGCTGGTTAAACTTTTGAGCAGTTATTGGTTCACCCATTCTCATAAAATCTGGCCAGCCGTAGAATGATGTATTGCCATTATTCCTGACATCCACGACTGATACAGTATCAACATCGGACGTAACCCGCCTTATACCCTTGTCGTCATTACCGTTATTTGTCCAGTGTAGCCTCCCTTCATCGTCAAAGGCCATACCATAGACGCTTCTTGCACCCCATGCATGCACCTTCATGTCTGTTCCATCAGGCTGTCTATCTGGAAGGTTTAGACACGGTATTTCTTTTTTGAGACCATCTGCCAAATGCCCAGCCCAAGTATGACGTATCCTACTACTGCCGTAGCTATCAAGGTCTGTGCAAATGCCTCCAGTTGTTCTCCATAGAGCGCAAGTGCTATGATAATGGACTTACTTATTATGAAACCACCTGCAACCAACAATGCTGCAGTGATTCTGCTTTTGCCTTTAAGGCCAACACCGAATGCAGCGAAGAACAGTACTATGGAAGTTATCCCAAATATCCTTCCTCTTTCTAATTCTGTAATCGTGAGAAAACGATCGCCAACTGTAAACTGAAGCGCAGCATCAACTATGTATATCATAAGCATTGCAATTGCTACTGCTGCGATCACCCAAGATGCTGTATCGACTGGCTTGACCTTGGTCTGCACATGCATATATAATTACACGCTCTGCCTTCTAATAAGTACCCGGATAGGATTCCTATTCTGTAACAAAGAGACACGGTAGTGCACCTCGCCGTAAACGGCAGGGCTTTCTAGCCGAAAAATCTGTAAAGAACAGTCAACTGCAGCCTACTTACAACCCTTGCCTGACTTTTTAAAACTCTGATAACTTATCGTAAGCTCTATGACTATTCCAAGTCTACTTAGCTACAACGACTATGACCATTGATTGGCTTCTTGGAATAGAACAATTTTCCATGATATTAAAATAGCATACTTTTTCTCTGCTTATAGACAGATCACATGTGCACATTTAACTGTGAAACTAATGGAATCCGCATGTGTGGTCTCCGATATACGTGCTTGAAGGGCGGATACCGCATTAGAAGCTGGTACAAACATGAGACAAGGAATTGGAGAACAAGCAGGGTTGACTGAACGGGACTGTAAGAAATTGCACAAGGCTGTCGATGATGTGTTGAACTACGTCGGACTTGGCTTCAAGCAAATCATCTATGAAGAATTGCAAAAGTCTGGGATGTCTCTCGATTATCCTTGTTCCTCGATAGATGATATAGAAAGCGCATTGAAACCCACGATTGGTTCAGATGCAGCCTCATTAATTGGACAAGCTCTCCGAAAGGAATTGAAGAAACAGTAGTTCACTGATTGTGAACAGTCATTTAATGTGAAATATACTACTCTGCACATTGATATCGCCTTGAAAAGGAAGAAGGTTCAAGACACGTTGGTTAGTGTTTGGCTGACGCCCGTAAACCAAACACTTCTATCGCCTAGTCTGAGAAGCAGAATAGCGTACCCTGAAGCACATTTCGGCTTTGTTTTAGTTCGTGCACTAAAGTCCAGCCCGGCCCATGTCCTTCAAAAAAGGACACGGGTCCTGCCGCTGGGGTTTTGGGTATATGCAAAGCGGTGAACTCTGCCACACCTCTAAAAACTAGGCGTGTACGTTGTACACTTTTGATTGCAAAGCATCAGCTCTATGAGATGTAAACCTAGATCATTCCACCATATTGACCAAAATAATTAAAAGATTTGTGATACTTTATTGATCACGGCTCAGGAAACAACTGAAACATGTACATTTAGGTTCAACAAGAAGATACTTGGCCAACTCAAAAATGAGGCCCGCCACAAGCAGGTTAACCTCAATGCACTAATGAATCAAATTGTTAAATCACATATCGAATGGCATTCTAGTGCACCGAGTGCAGGTTTCATCCCTGTAAGGCGGGAATTAATCAAGAATTTGTTCGAGCCTATGACTGAAAAACAAATAGATGATCTGGCGCACCGGCTTGTAAAAGATCTAATC
>CAZPIL010000113.1:0-5635 GCA_964586705.1 uncultured Nitrososphaera sp.
ACAACATGGCCTACGTCTGGCGCATCTAGGGCCTTGACACCCTTGTTGAAGTACTGCCCCGATACCATACTAGTACGGCCGCATAGATATTATTTATCAGCTCTTGTTTGGCCTTGCGTGACTTTGGTACCTCTTTAATATTATAAATTCCTCACTAAGATATGGGTAAGAGAGCAATAGAGATAGCTGGACCAGATGTTGACAAGACTATAGCAACACTGAAGAAGGCGTATGCGTTTGAAATGACTACATTCCACTTTGACAGATACGTTGCAGTTAACATAGAAGGTTTGGGAGTTCTGTATTCAAACTTTTTCGAAAATAGTGCGAGCGATGAACTAGGACATGCAAAGCAGGTGAATGAAAGGCTCATGCAGCTTGGTGCTAATCCTAGCGACGATCCTGCAACGTGGGAGCAGGAAAGCGGTACGGGAAAACTTGCACCAAAAGAGCACCTTTCGTTGAAAAGCGCAGTAGCAAAGTCACTTGATTTTGAGAGACAGGCCATAGACCTGTACGATGACCTTGCAAGCGCAACTAAGGACAAGGACAACGGTACCTACGAGCTGGCACTTGGCCTACTCAAAGACGAGCTTGAAGACGAACAAACCTTGGAGGACATCCTCGCAAGGCTTGAGATACAAGAAGTAAGGGCTTTACAGGACACGGTAGCTTAGATCCTGCCGCATTTTTGGGGTGGCGGGTGTGTCGCTTCAGATAGGCAGGGTGCGGGGCATACCCATACGCCTGCATTTTACTCTGTTGATAGTTATAGCACTAATCACTTGGACGCTGGCTTCAAGTTTCATGCCACAGTTTTATCCGGACCTTTCGACATTTGAGTACTGGCTCATGGGTGCCTTGGGCGCGATCTTGTTGTTTGGCTCTGTACTGTTACACGAGCTATCGCATTCAATCGTGGCTATGAATTACGGGATCCCTGTCAGGAGTATAACACTGTTCATATTTGGAGGAGTTTCTGAGATAAAAGAAGAGACACAAAGCCCTAGAAAGGAGTTTAACATCTCCTTTGCCGGACCGGCCGCAAGCTTTGTGCTTGCCTTTGTATTTTTTTCTTTCTGGTGGTTTACCTCTATTTTTACAGTCGAAGGAGCTCGTGTAATAGAGGGAGTCATGTTCTACGGCCTCATTGTAAACGCACTGGTAGGCGGCTTTAATCTGGTTCCTGCTTTCCCGCTTGACGGCGGCAGAATTCTGCGCGCAGCTCTTGTCCGGAGAAAAAAAGACTTTCATAAAGCGACCAACCTTGCCGTCAAGATAGGTATTGGGATATCGTATGGCTTCATGGGACTTGGCTTTCTGATAGTGCTTGGTGGAAACTTGATCGGTGGTATATGGCTCGTGTTGATAGGTTGGTTCTTACAGTCAGGTGCACAGTCCTACAAATTCCAACATGAGATGATGGCCGCACTTGGGGATGTAAAGTTGCGTGACATAATGAGACAGCAAGTCGCAGCCATCCCTGCAGGCATGCGACTTGACGAGGCGAAAAGTGCGTATTTCGACACGTACAAGAAAAGCGCCTTTCCTGTTACCGACAATGGTTTTCTTCTCGGCATGGTTACTTTGAAAGACCTAAAATCAGAAAATTCTTCCCAAGCGACAGTAGAGCAGGTTATGTTACAGCGTGACCAGCTTGCAGTAATGGGCCTGGACGGAAAGGCTGACGAAGCCTTCATGAAGATGGCAAGAACTGGCACCGGCAGGGTCTTTGTATTATATGAAAACGGTAGGCTTGCTGGCCTAGTTAGCAAGACTGATCTCCTTGACTTGGTAAAGGAAAGACAGGAGTATTCTAAGGGCGCTTATGCTCGCAGAGGCGAGATTGACCACTAGTTAATTTTATGGTGTGAAGACAGTGATATTTGAAACACTGAACACTTTTGTTGCAGGATACTTCGACGAAGTGATAATTTCTGTTATCATAGTTGTAGCCATAGTTGCTCTTCGGATCGCAATAGGTTATTTCTTGAACAGGATGGCCAGCTCTGTGAACATGTCCAAGCCGCAGCTAAAGACTATAGTCTCTATCATCAACATTCTTCTGATAGTAGTTGCGGCCACAATTATTGTCTTCCAATTTTCAGCTACTACCGGCATAATTGCCAGCGCCATCAGCCTTTCGGCAGGAACCATCATAGGCTTCGCCTCGATAAATACTGTGGGCAACGCGATAGCCGGAATACTCCTCATTATCGCAAGACCGTTTAAGATGGGAGACAGGATAAGAATAGGGGGGCCCGATCCGCTTTTTGGTGATGTTCTGGAAATTACATTACTGTACACAAAAGTAAAAACAATACATAGCGAGCTTGTGAGTGTTCCAAACCAAATTCTCGTCCAACAAGAGATAATAAATTACAGCGGCCTTGATTCAGTTGCAATTGTTGTATACGTTTCCATGGGTTACTCGAGCGACAGGCGCAAAATAGAATCGCTGTTACTTGAATCAGCGCGTAAAGTAGACAGAATTATCAATGTGCCGGAGCCTTATGTCCTAATGTCAGATTTTGCCAATTTCAGCGCAGTCTATGAACTGCGGGCCTATACAGACATGCCCAATGAATATTACAGGGTGCAGTCTGAGGTTCGAAAAGTCATCTATGATGTATTTATCGAGAATGGCCTAGATCTCTCGACAGCTAATATCATAATTTCCAGTACGATGGACGAAAAACATGGTAACCGCCTTGAGGAAGGGAGTTAGCTGACAGTGAGCCACTCTGCAACCCTTGGCCAGAGGCTTTTGTGTGCGCGTCCACCAATGCACAAGCCAACATGGCCTCTGGGCATCTGTATGGAATCTTTGTCCTTGCTGGATACTACTTCGAGAACCGCAAGAGTGGATTCGGGCGACGCCAAGTCATCTTTTTCGGCTGTGATGGTGAGAACCGGCATGTCGATCTTTGATAGGTCGATTCTTTTGTTGCCAACGCTGGTCATCTCGCCTTTAAAGAGAGCATTTTTCTTGTAGCAGCCATCTATGATGTCCCTGTACAGGTTACCCGGTATAGGCGGCGTGTTGTACAGCCACCGCTCTACCGCCAAAAATGTGTCTACAAAGCCTTTGTCGTGCATTTTTTCATAGAACTTGACGTACTTGTCAAATGCGAACCTTGGGGGGTTACGCATGATAAATCCAAGGTCAAGCATCTGACCGTCCATTTGGCCAAACTCTGAAACAATTTTGCCGGGGTCAAGTGCCTTTGCCCAGAAGGTAAGCGTGCTTTTGTCCTTGTCTGTATCGACCGGTACAGCCATGAGTGCCAGCTTGCTTACATTATGCGGGTTGAGTGCAGAATAAATGAGCGCCATAATGCCGCCCCAGCAGTATCCCAAAATTGAAACGTTTTTCGAGCCTGAAGATTTCTTGATAAAGTCTACCGCCGATTCTACATAGCCGACATAGTCGTCAAGGGACAGATTGTCTTCCTCGTGTCCCGGATGACCCCAGTCAAGCATGTATGTGTCAACTCCGCCAACTGCAAGCTTTCTGACGACGCTTTTTTCTGGCGCGATATCAAGGATATGGTACCTGTTTACAGGAGCATATATGATAAGCAACGGAGGACCCTTTTTTTCTCCGCTTACTTTGTAGTGCAAAAGACGTGTCTTATCCTTTGTTAGGACAACGTCAGAAGGCGTCAGTTCGAACTTGCTTTGCATATTGGAAAATATCATCATATTGTGAACATAGGCATCAAACATACGGTCTATGTAATCGATGGGGTAACCCGCGTCTCTAAACGCACCGCGTAGGTCTAGCATTGAGTTGACATAGTCTGAAAGAATGGATGTAAAGCCCTCGCTCCTGAGCGTGACTTCAAGCTCTTTGTCAACATGGGATAACCATTTTGAGTACATGTCCTGCTCCTGACGCGTGTCATAGAGTGCATTGAGGAAACTGCGGAGATATGCAAACCCGTAGATTGTCCCTAACCTTGTCGCGTTAAACTGTGCTTCAGATGCCTTGTAGGTGATAGCAGGCCATAAAAAATACATGCTATTTAAGACACGTTTACAAGTAATAAAAAGTGCGGTCTAGTCTAGTCTGTCAGGCGTTTCTTGTGGGATTTTCCTGAAATGCAACTTTGCAAAGCTTTTTAAAATCATCATTCTAACTACCCTCCGATGAGAATAGCCGGGTTATTGTTGCTCGGCATGCTTGTAACGTTTGCGGGGCCATGGTCATCTCTGATGGACAAGACCGCGTATGCGCAGCAAGGTGCGGGCAACGTTCCACGGGAAGAGATCCCTTCTGCCATAGAGGCTGAGCTAGCCGATGAAGCAAATGACATACCTGATACTGCCATCATGCTAATCTATTCTAACACCCAGTGGACCGGCTCGATCATAGGCTCCGACCTTAGCTCGTCACCTTCCACAGGCGAGGGTGATGAAAAGGTTGAGTTCCCGTGTGAGGGTGACCTTGGCCAGTTCAGCGCCTCGTTCCAGAAAAGCACTGATGAAGGGTACCTCACAATTGCAGCCATCCAGAACGGAAATCTGCTCAATTCCACATCGACTGATGATCCGCTTGGCATTGCAATCATAGCAGGTGTGTGCAGCGACGCAGAAGCGGCCCCTGATGTTGAGGTGGTGGATAGTGCCTGCCTGATAGCAACCGCTGCCTTTGGATCCGAACTGGCGCCGCAGGTCCAGTACCTGAGAGATTTCAGGGACAACCGCATAATGTCAACGGCAGCAGGATCCAGCTTTATGAATGCCTTCAACTCAGTATACTACTCTTTCAGTCCTCATGTGGCAGAATATGAGAGAGGCCAGCCATGGCTACAACAAGCCGTAAGGGTTGCGGTCTACCCCCTGCTAGGTGTGCTAACTATATCTGAAGGAGCCTATTATGCAAACGAAGGCGAACTAGGAGCCGTCGCTGCAGGCTTTGTCGCAAGTTCGATGATAGGTGCTGTCTATCTGGCACCTATGGCTTTCTCGATAAAGCAAGTCCGAGAAAAGAGACTTGACTATAGGATTATTGCTTTGGTTATGGCAGGCGTATCTGCCGCCCTAGTGCTGTCAGCCTATGTGGGAAGCGCGGAGGCCATGATGTTTACCACATCTGCTTTTGTCGTTTCTGTCTCTCTTATTTCCGCAGTTCTAGTGGCATGGGGAGCAAGCCGGATTCTCAAGAGACGATCCGCTGTGGAATAAGATGATCACCGGCGCGGAGGCCTTCCACGGGTACTGTCCTTGGTCAGCGCGGTATGTTTTGCATGACTTGGGGTGGTCTTTCGCAACTTGCGCCTGTGCGGCAAAATACTCCTAACCTTTGGCTTGACTTTCCTGTAACCTAGGTACGACTTTGCAATGTCCTGTCTGCCTCTTCTGCGCAGTTCTTCCGCGACCATCTTTCGGAGCGTTAACGAACTTATCTGGTCCCTGTCTGATAGAGCTTTGCTGCCTTTGATGGCGCGCGTAATTTCAAGCGCAAGCACATACGGAGTGCCTGCCCTACTGATTGCTCGGGCCATTTTTCTGCTGCTAAATGGCTCCAGCCGACCACTCTTCTTTTTTACCAGTAACTTGACTGAGGGTTTCAACGATGACCATTCTCATTTCTGTGTAATAAGCAGTTCTGGAAAAGTTCACCTTCAAC
>CAZPIL010000114.1:0-5631 GCA_964586705.1 uncultured Nitrososphaera sp.
GGCGGTAGATAGACGTCTTTAGATTCTCAGTGTCACCGCGTGCAATATCAAGAGATACCTTCCGATTCTCCTGCGAGTATTTTGAAGTCATATCTAGTGTAGTTTCTTTCCTCGCCGCGCAGATGATCCCTGAATGAGGTTCACATGTAAATTCCAGAACAGAGTCTGAAGCCCAGTGGTACCTGCGCGCCATCCTGTTCTCCGCGTTCATACCTTGCTGTACTACAGCCCAATCGCCGCGCTCGTCAAACAACATGACATGATGGTACAGCAAATAACCATCCTGCACTGCAGCATTGTCCACCTTGGCAGACATTTTGCTGGCATGCAAAAGTGACCATACCTTGGAGTCAGACAGTCCAAAATTCTCTGCAAGCTTGGGAATGTCGTATAAAGCAGATCTTGCCTTGGCACCCTTTCCTCCTGCAATCGAGATACCATGGACGTCCGGCGCTATTGACTGCTTCAGTATCCCGGTAACTACTGTGGTGACGCCAGAAGAATGCCAGTCAAATCCCAGTACGCATCCAAACGCCTGGAACCAGAGCGGGTCTGAGAGCCGACGCAGAAATTCCCGAGAACCATACTCATCTATAATGACCTTTGACATTGTGTTAGATAGCTTTATCATTCTGCGTACCAGATACGCCGGTGGATGGCCTCCGTGCAAAGGGAGGTTAATGAATTGCGTTCGGCCCATACAGCAGATCCGAACCTGAGGGTATTAAGATGAAAGGCACCCTGGGGGGAGGGGGTCTATGTAGAATATATTACATTCATATTCCTTAGGGTAAACGTGCAGCCAGCGTGGCTTTTGCTCGTGATACTTGCAAGTGCTGGAGTTTTGAGCGATATCCTTGATCAGATAACCTCACTTGTTTCCGATTATGGCTACCCGGCTGTGTTTGCAGCAGCTCTATTGGAAGTTATATTTCCCCCCATTCCGAGCGAAGTCATATTTCCAGTCGTGGGTTTTATCGCTCAAAGCAGGGATCTTGGTCTTGAAAATGCAATAGGTATGGCAACGGTGGGTGCGCTCGGCTCAACGGTGGGTGCCATCATCATTTACTACATTGCAAAGATGCTTGGCCGCGCAGCCATTATTCGCTATGGCAGGTACGTCAGAGTTGGAGAGCACGAGCTTCAGAAGGCAGAAAGGTGGTTTGTCAAATATGGTGCAATAGCAGTATTTAGTGCAAGGATGGTCCCGGCTGTCAGGGAGCTGATATCAATACCGGCGGGCATTGGCGGCATGAATATACTAAAGTTTACCGCCTACACTTTTGCCGGCTCACTTATCTGGTCAGTTGCATTAACCCTTGTCGGGTTCTACCTTGGCGAGGCATGGAGCCAAGTGGTTGACCAGATCTCTGATGCTTTCACTATTGTCGGTGCGGTGGTAGTATCTGTAGCAATATTGGGCATCTTCTTATGGTATCTCAAGAAGAGAAAAAAAGAGAAATCTAGACAGCCCCCATGAGCAGACAAAGCACAGCCTTTTGAACGTGCAGGCGGTTCTCGGCCTCATCCCATACCACGGACTGCGGTCCATCTATCACATCGGTTGTCACTTCCTGTCCTCTTTTTGCAGGGAGACAATGCATGAATATTGCGTCGCTCTTTGCCACCTTCATAACCTTCGAGTTTACCTGATACTGGGGCAGGAATATGGATTCGCGCGTGGCGCGTTCGCCTTCCTTGCCTATCGATATGAACGTGTCGGTGACTACAATGTCCGCATCTTTTGCAGCAGAAAGAGGGTCGCTGGTCAGCATTATCTGCGCGCCAGTCTTTTCGCCTTCAGACCTTGCAAGGCTAACTACCTCTTCAAACGGCTCATAGCCTTTGGGACATGCTATGGCCATGTTGATGCCGGTCTTGGCGCATCCAAGCATGAGGTCATTGCATACGTTGTCACCGTCTCCAAGCCATGCAAGCTTCAGCCCATGGAGTTTTTTCTTGTGCTCTTTCATAGTCAGAAGGTCTGCAAGTATCTGACAGGGGTGGAATGCGTCCGAAAGTCCGTTTATCACAGGGATTGTTGCATATTTGGCGAGCTTTTGCACGTCCGTGTGGTCATAAACGCGCGCCATTATGCAGTCAAGATAGCCCGACAATGTCTTTGCAGTATCTTCTATGGTTTCCCCCCGCGCAAGCTGAATATCTGTGGCGCTCAGATAAACTGCATCGCCTCCCAGCTGATACACACCTACCTCAAAGCTGACCCTGGTACGTGTCGAAGGCTTTTGGAATATCATACCAAGTGTTTTGCCGCGCAATAGCTGTTGGTTACGACCTGCCTTGTGATCTTTTTTCAACCGGGATGCAAGACGCAGTACGTTTTCGATTTCAGCGGACGAAAGATCCTGCATGCTCAGAAGGTCATGCTTATTTGAGGAGGTCTTCGATGTCTTCATCTGTCAGGTATACGACTTCCTCGTCTTTCTTGTCCTTATCATCCTTGCGTTTCCCCTTTTCATAGTTCTTGCGGTCTTCTCCCTCCTCCTTCTTTTTGCCCTTTTCCTCTTCCTGCTTCTGTTTCTCATCCTCATTTCTCTGCTTTTCTTCCTGTTTCTTTTCCTCCTTCCGGCTTTTGTCATCTTCACGCTTGCGGCCGAAGAAACTGAAGCGGCTCTTCTTTCCTTCAGGTTTGTCTACAACGGGTGCTGGTTCTAGAGATGACACTTGCGGCTGTGGTTGTGATGCAGGAGTTTTGGGTGCCTGCACAGGAGCAGAAGACGGAGAAAGACCCGGTTCTTTTGGCGCCATAACTGGTTCTGTTACAGTCTGTTTCGGGATAGGTGCGGTGGTAGGGGGAGGGGGAGCGGGAGCGGGAGTGTGAGTGTGAGTGTGAGTGTGAGTATGCTGCTCTTCCTGCTTGACCTCCGGTTCTTTTTCAGCCGGCTGGCTAGAAACAGCAGACTGTTCCGACATCAGGTCTTGTACGCTTACAGCGGCTTTACCAAAGAGCGACTGGACGAATTTGTCTGGATCAAAAGGTATCATGTCGTCATAGCCTTGCCCAACCCCGATGAAGGCTATGGGTTTGGAAGTCAGGTGAGATATAGAGATGGCAGCCCCGCCCTTTGCATCCGCATCTATCTTGGTAAGTATAGCCCCGTCAAAAGCGGTGTACTGAAAAAACTCGCGTGCTTGGTTTATCGTATCGTTGCCTGCAAGCGAATCACCCACGAATAATTTCGCGTCAGGTCTCATGACACGCACTATCTTGCCCATCTCATCCATCAAGTTCTTCGAAGTCTGCATCCTCCCAGCTGTATCCATCAAAACAACGTCGATGTAGTGTTTCTTGGCATAGTCCAAAGCATCGCGGCCCACAGCAGAGGGATCGGCGCCATATCTCTGTGCTATAACTTTAAGCGATAACCGCTGTGCATGCTGTGTCAGCTGTTCGATCGCGCCTGCCCTGTGCGTGTCACCTGCTGCAACCACTACCGAAAGGCCACTTTTGCGGAGCAGGTTTGCAACCTTGGCAACAGTCGTGGTCTTACCAGTTCCATTTATTCCCAAAAAGACTATTGAGAATGGCCCCTGCTTGGCATCTTTCTTGGTTTTTATCCTCTCCACCAAGTCAAGTCTGCCGGCGCGAGCAAAGATACCTGCGACCAGCTCTTGCAGTTTTGCCTCAATAATCGTGCTTGCTTCCTGACCCTTTTCAAGCTTGACACCTAACAGCTCGCCCTTCAACTTGTCTGACAGGTCATCGACTACTTCCTGCGCAACATCGCTTTCAAGGAGCGCTATTTGCAGTTCAAGAAGAGTGTCGTCAAGAACACGCTCGGTTATCTCTTTCTGCCCTATGCTCCTAGCAGCGCTTGAAAAGGCATTCTTTAGCTTGTCAAACATTATAGCATGTCAGCCTTTCTGGGCCTGTCTCAGCATGGCGTTGAGTTGCTGCTGGAGCTGTTCCATGCGCATCGCTATCTCTTGTCGCTGTGCTTCCAGCTGTCTTATGGCGACATCGAATTCCTTTATTCGTGCTTCCACAAAGTTTAGTGCATCTTCTCTACTCTTTTCCACTGTTACGCCAGAACCAAGGCTGACAATTACCTTCTTCATAGGCGGAACGTTTGCCTTTACATAAACACCACTTCCGACAGGCATCAATGTTTCAGATTCTATGTCAGCACTCATTCCCTGCAGAGTAGTTGAAGCTAGACGGGCTTCCTCGTACAGCCGGCCAATCGCAGACTGTCGCGAGACAATGTCGTTCATGTATGCTTCAAGTGCCCGGGACTGTTGTGCCATTTCGTTCAATGCCTGCTCTAATGCCTGGTCGCGGGAGTGGTCGTGAGGGTGATCGTGTGTATGATTGTGAGGGTGATCGTGATCGTGTGCGTGCCCAGAATGATCAGTATGCATGAAGTTGACTGCCTCTGCTCGATTTTTAAAGCTTTAGATCTTTGAGACCTTGAGCATGTCGGCCATCCTGATAGCCATGCCAAAACGGTCCTCTTCTGACTTCATGTGGTTGTATATCTTTATCATGTCGGCCGCATGACGGACCATGTTAAACTTGCCCTGTATCTTCAGATGGACGAACTTGAAAACAAGCGAGTATACCTTAAACTTGTCCAGAACGGCAACACGGTAGGCGTTCAAGTCGTGCATATTTTTTACAAACAAATCGGCGCACCAGGTAGCGGGAATGATGCCTTCACCAAGTAATGCGAACACAGTGCCTATAGACTCACCTACCCCTACACACTTGTTCCCATCCGAGAAAGGTTCGCAGTTGGCCGGCGGGCTCAGCCTAACAGGTCGTCCGACCTTCTTTATCACATCGCAGTCGTGTTTGTGGATAAAGTCGTTTACAAACTGATTATGACCTTTGGCAAAATCGCCGGCTCCGATGTGAGCATAGCCGTTGCCAAGCGGAAAATACCAGAAATATCCCGTCATCGAGGGAAACGTCTTGAGATAAAAGTCGTCAAATGGCTCCTTTCCAGCATCATAGCGGACCTTGTACTGCACGCACGGAATCCAGACTTCATTCTGCAAGCGCGGCAGGTAATTGCGATGAAACCCCGTCGCGTCGATTATCAGGTCAAAATCAGCTTCCAGCTCATCCTTGCGTGGAGCCCTGCCGAAGTTGACGCGGGTTCCTTTTATCATGTCCTGAATTAATTTTAATTTGTCATAGCTGACCATGCCCTTGAGCTTCAGGTCAACATCGTCCTTTCCAAGGTCTACCTTCATGTGCTGGCCATCGTGTAGCACATAATCATCAAAGTGTAGACCACAGTTCTTGGCCAGGTCGGACATGACGTTTTCACATGTGGCCCATGCACACACTGCATCATGCTGCTCTTCTGGCATGCGCTCAAAACCAGTCACCTGCACATCTCGCATGGCCGAAAGCTGATTCATAAGGTAAGCGCCTGCAACGCCTATGCCGGCGACGGCTATTTTCATCTGGCTGATTGGGTGGGTAAAAGCAATAAAAAGATTAGCTGTTCACCACCCACCAAATGGATTATCTAGCCGGCACATGCAACCAAGGCGTTGTCAAAGCCCAAGATAAGGATGCCCGGCTCGGCCAGAGCGGGTATCGGACTACTCATAGCCGGTGGAATAATAGTTGGTGTCGGGACATATACGGACAGAGGG
>CAZPIL010000115.1:0-5622 GCA_964586705.1 uncultured Nitrososphaera sp.
TACATTGTGTTATAATCTGTGTCAGAATCGTATCTAGATAATGAAGATGATTTCTTTTAATCCTTATGGTACAATGGCCGAATACTTCGGTTGAGGTTTTGGCAATAGCTCAAGCTTTTTTTTATAGTGGTAACTGGTTTTACTGCAGGTGAAACCAAAGGCAAGGCTTGCACTTTTTGCAGCAATAGCTGCAGCAGCAGTTGTAATTGCGACAAGCGCTATCAGCCTTGCTCCCGTAACAAGCCTGGATTTTTCTCCTGCTCCTCCTGCCAAAGCTGTGGACGCCAACAACCAGTTTGCAATGGACCTTTACTCTAGGTTGGGGACTTCAAATGACTCCAACATATTTTTCTCGCCGTCAAGCGTCTCACTTGCCTTTGCAATAATCTTTGAAGGCGCAAGAGGGAACACAGCTGACGAGATTGGTGACGTATTTTATTTCTCCCAGAATGATGAGGAACGCCGAAGCTCGTTCTCTTCAATGCTCGACTACTACAACAACGCTCAAAGTACAGCGTACAAACTGCAAATCGCAAACGCGTTATGGCTTGCAGAAGGTTTCGAGCCCCGCGAGGATTACGTAGGTATCGCAGAAGATCACTATGACAGCCAGGTCGATACGGTGGATTTTTCTGTTGACGGGTTTGATCCGATAAACGAGTGGGTAAGCGATAAAACGGAGGGTAGAATAGAAGAGATTCTATCAAGTGACTCTGTAGATCCCAATACGATGTTGGTCATAATAAACGCCATATACTTCAAAGGATCCTGGGCAGAGCAATTCGACAAGGACAAAACTATGATGAGTGATTTCTATGTAGACGAGGAAACTACGGTTCAAGTTCCCACGATGGAACTCACGGCTCATCTTAACCTTGCCCGAAATGATCAAGTGCAAATTCTGGAACTGCCTTATGAAGGAGACAGGCTTTCGATGCTGGTCTTGCTGCCAACCCGCGTCGATGGGATAGAATCTGTGGAGGAGGATCTCTCGATAGAGAGGCTGAATGAATGGACCGGTCAATTACGGGAGATAAATACAAGAGTGCAGATGCCCAAGTTTCAGCTTGAAACGGATTACGACCTGATTCCGCCGCTTGAGGAACTGGGAGTTCGTGACGCATTTACAAGCGCCGATTTTTCAGGCATCTCAAGTTCATCCATGTTCATAGACGAGGTAAAGCACAAGGCGTTTGTAGCTGTAGACGAGGAGGGAACTGAGGCGGCAGCTGCAACGGGCGCAGCGATACTCCAATCAGGACCTACGTCATTTACGGCGGATCATCCGTTCATATTCATCATTCAGGACAGGGATACCGGCCAGATACTGTTCATGGGACGAGTGATGAACCCTGCATCATAACTTGCAATAAACGCTCTCAGAACCAGTCGATCCAAAACCAGAATCAGAGCAAATCACAACAACCAAGTTTCACCTGGTTACATAGCGTTCTCTGTTTGCCGAAAACGTAGTATTATTGCTGGTATGGACACTATTAGATCAAACCTTGTTACAACAAACATGACTCATCCCTAAAAACTATGGACTCCTGAACCCTAGTTTGTCCCGTATGGATAGTCTAGCTAACGCATATGATTTATGAACGACCAGATACAATCTCTTGGAATGAACAACCGGTCTCCAAGAGAACCTATCGAGGGCAAGTGCATCGAGTGCCAAAGGGAGCTTTCTCCGGATGCACGATTCTGCCCTAACTGCGGAACGCAAGTTGGCATCGAGAAAGATGTTTACAGCATGTCATCTGACGGGCTAGTCGGAAAGATAAAAGAAGTAGTAAAGGACGCCCGAGTCAAGAGGGTCGTCATAAAGGACGGGAAGGGAAAAACGCTTTTGTCTATTCCTGTCACCTGGGGAGCGGCCGGAACTCTGGCAGTAGTGGCTCTGGCACCGTGGCTTGCAGCCGTTGGAGTTGTTGCAGGACTGGTAACGAAATGCACAGTAGAAGTTGAAAGACTTTCTAAATAGTAAATCTGCTCAGAAATAACGTAGAGCCGGCAATACCTGATGCGATTTGCACATCAAAAGATGCCGGTAGCTAACCCTGTGCCAACCGTATGTCTGCTTGCATAGATAATAGCGCACCCTTTCATTACACGCCGAATTTTTATCATATTTCTGCACTCTTGTGTCCGCATTAGCAGCCTCTGATGGAAAAGTAAGAAAAAAAGTAAAGGTCTGGCTACTTGGCATGGCCGGCCGCAGTCACTGCCAGACCGGTTCTTATGCTCTTTACAATTCCAAGTGCAACCACCCATAATCCAAACAGAAAGCCCATGATGGGACCTGGGAAGTAAATGACGCTAAGGTTTCTGGTTTCTGCCAACCCGTGAAGGGTAATGACCACGCCGCTTGCAACAAGTAGAGCGGATATGAGAACTGATTCTTTCTTTAGCGAGATAAAGAATGCGGCTGTAGAGAACGCTATAGTAGTCAGCCCGAACACAATGCCGCCCGTGGCGACGTCAATTGGCAGAGAGTCTCCCGCCAGCGCGTCGACTAGGGCAAGGACTAATGCTGCTCCCACAAGTCCTGTTGCAGCGACGACTCTGGAGCTAGTCATATGAAATTCTCCTACCGTGTGTGTCTTGAAAAGGTCTTGGAATTACGAGTATTCTTCTTTCTGCAGCGATGATCCTTTGATTTGATCCGTGATGCATATGTCTTTCAAAAATAACACGATCATTACATTTATTCACGATGGTAACTAAGTTCTAAGACAAAGTCGGACATCCTGTCAGATGTCCATAATTGATATTGACTGTTCACATAATAGTCAAGTCCAGGGGCCGCTGATTATTTCATATCCCTGTTTAGCCTCCCCGGCATTTGATATGGTAATAATTTAGCAGCAAAAGTAGTAGACGTCTAAAGACAATTCCGACTAGAGAGCCGCGTGATGGTTATCTTTTCTTTTGCTACTGGTGGTGGTGATGATGTAACGATGATTAGTCTATTGAACTGGTAGGTTTTGCCCGTTAGCAACTGCTTCTCGCGTCTCTTCAAAACCCTTATGGCCTTGTTTGCGCGCTGCAGCATATCTTGCTAGTTTTCGATCGATTGCCTTGATGATCCCTTCTTGGAAGTAAGCAATCTTTGTAGGCAGAAACACTCTTGCCATCTGCACGCCGTCGAGCGATTCAATCTGGGAGCGTATCAGTTCAATTTCGGAGGCGTCTGTTCCACCTACTAACAATCCAATTGCATCTTGTGGGCTGGACAGGTCTGAAAAGAAGACTGGCCGCTCTCCAAGTCTGCCGTAGACACTTTCCAGCAGCCTTTTGTAATCTCTCGCATCGCTTTTGATCTCTAGAAAGAATACGACTTGCCCTTTCATCGCATCCGGATTGACTATGATGGAAAAGCCAATTACTCTGTTTCTCAGCATTCTGTCAAGCCTTCTTCTGACAGTCTTTGGTGAAATCGCGGTGGCTTCGGCAATCTCTGTTATCTCCATCCTTGGGTTTCTTAACAGCCGCCTTATTATGAGGTAGTCACTCCTTGTAAGCGCATAGGAAACAGGGTGATTGTGCGTTTGAACTCTTCTCGCAACGACTGCAGGCTTCAAGGCATCTGACAATAATTCTATCTTGTCCTCGTCTTGCTCCCTTGTCGCGATGCCAAACCCAACGACACCTCCCATTACTTCAAATCTATATTGGATTTCCCCAACCAGACTGATCCGATCAATCAATTCAGGATTCATCATGCTCTTTCTGAGCGTAAAAGAATACGTTTTTTCATATCCTACAAGCGATGGGTTAACGACTGCAACGAACTTTTCGATAACTCTCGTTTCAAGCATCCTGTCTGTCCTTGATTTGACACTCTTTGTGGTCAGACCAATGGCATGGGCTATCGCCCTGTAAGATAGTCTGCCATTTTTCGCCAGCAAGGTAAGGATTTTCAAATCCGTATCATCGAGAACGAGCTTTCCCAAGATGCCGCTGTTTCCAACTTAAGGAGTCGTGTCTTATAAATTTCGGCAGTTAAGGACCTTACGACTTTCAGACTTGAGATGAAAGCATGCTGAACAGGCTACAGTCTGCAACAAGAATCAAGGTAAGCTGTTGTTAGCAGTACAACTACTACTTTCACTGATCCTATATCTTTACTTGCCACGCAACTCGCCCCAGACATTTTCCTACATACATCAATGGAAAGGCCGTATTATAGAAGAAAAAATCTTCTCTCATTGTACTTCTGTATGGGCAGCAATATGACTGCCAAGCTACTTGTCTGTATCACTACTTGGGAGAAAAGCTAGCATAAGCATAGCTGCTATTGAAATGCGAAAGGCTGATCAATTCTATAGCGTCTTTTCAACTATTCATTTATCATCTGCTGCGCATCTACTTTGTTTGCTGAAGCTATAGCCTCTTCATCATCAAGAGATTTCACAAAAGTGATATTTTCAAGTACCCCTGAGATACGATAGAAAGAGTAACCATCAAAGACATCTGATTCAGTAGGCGGTCTTATAGTTCCAGTAACGATAAACAGCTCCTCATCTGAATTGATGTAATTAAAAAGATCTTGGTCATCAATCACTGCATAGTATCTACCTGTTTCTATGTCAATAAAGCCTGGAGTACATACATCCCTTCCAAATCCCGGCTCAGCTGGCAGGCATACTGGTTGACCTGTTTTCGTTGTTTCAAATGGTATCTTCCATCTCTCCTTCAGTAATTCTGTTGACGCAGGGGTTGCACAATATTGCTTGCCATTTGGGTGTGTAACGATATCACAAATAACTTCATCTGCTTTTACACCTGCATTCAGCTGACGAAATGGTGAAATGACGTCATCATTTGTTTTAACCACCCCTTGAACCAGAGTTTCAGGCATGCAGTCTTCCGGTACGTCAACTCCGATAAAGGACTGTTCGGTAAGAATAGTAGCCCATGCTACGTCAATTACTCCATTTCCGTTGTATGGAATGGAGTATTCATAGAAACAGTTGGTTGCTTCAAAACGGTCAGGCAGGATTTCTCTATCATCGAAGATGATGATAGGATCAAGATAGTCTCCACCTTCATGGATTGGATAGTTCTTTGGGAATCTGATTTCTAGTGTAGCGTTCCCATTGCTACTGCTAACGTCTGCTTCAATATAATGAGCATATTCTATGTATAGCATGTTAAATTCTTCGACTGTCCCATTTATTGCTCGGTAGTAAATCTTGAAGATTTGGTGTGGGTCAGGCGTACCTGTATTTGCAAAGTCATTGACTGCATAGTGAGTTTCCCACTCTTCTTCATCCGCTGCTGAAGCGTGTACAGAAGTAGAAAATACTACAGATATGAGTAATGTAAATGCCAGTGATAACGCTGCAATTGAATTGAAATTTGACAATGATGTTTATTTTTAGAGTAATTCTAGTACTATAATTTTATGGAATAAAATGGAACGGGCGATAGGGCTTATTCATGAGTAAATGATACTCTCTCCTATTCTAACTTGGACATTATAATTTCAAATATGATGCAATGTATTGTAGACGATAACTGTCACAATACCTCTGTTTCAGGGGGCAAGAGCTAGAGACGGTTACAGAAATTCCTTGCACTAAAAGGCGTGTAAATATATGATTGTCGATTTTC
>CAZPIL010000116.1:0-5590 GCA_964586705.1 uncultured Nitrososphaera sp.
ACAGACCTGATATCTTGCAAATAGTCTACCTTGACGCTAGAACTACAAAATCTCTGAAAGACCTATTGGCATTTGCGGAAAACCTCTATGCGCAGGGCCACTCGAGCTTTCACGTCCTGTGTCACAACGGCAGAAAAATGACATCTGAAGTTGAAAAACTTGGAATGCAAGAGTCTGAAGTCTTTCTACTTTACGACAAGAAAGTTTTTACAGGGTGAATGTAATCGCCCCCTGTTGGAAAAATTTGCCAAGATAGGCAAGATCCGCGTGCATTATGTGGAAGCAAACAATACGGCCAAAAAGGCAATGATATTGATACATGGCTTGGGAGGTTCGACAGACAGCTGGGAAAACAACATCAGATATCTTTCAAAGCAACTGCGCATAGTTGCGCTTGACCTGCCTGGCTTTGGGCTGAGCGACAAACCAAAGATAAACTACTCTATAAAGTTCTATTACGAGTTTGTTGCAAAGTTCATCGAGTCGTTAAACGTGGTGCCACTTGCAGTATGCGGTTCATCACTTGGGGGACATGTAGCGGCGGAACTATCTCTACACAGGCCGGATCTTGTCTCGAAGCTGGTACTGGTTTGTCCTCCCGGCGCCCTTCCAAAATCATTCAAGGGCACTCCTGCGTTGTGGCATTATTCAAAGGTACTACGGGCTACAAGCGTGGAGGAAACAAGGAAAGCTCTTTCATCGGTGGACAACATGCCGATTGACAAAGCTTATGCAAAGGCGGCATTTGAAAAGATGTCGATGCCGGGTGCAAGGGATGCGTTTCTGTCAGCTCTTAGGGGCAGCGCAAAGGCGCCGCGGCTGAACAACCGGCTTGATAAATTAAAGATGCCTGTACTTGTCCTATGGGGAAAGGACGACATCATGATACCTGTACAGTACGCAGATCCGTTCATCAGGATGAAGAACAGCCGCGTTGTGCTGTTGGAAAATTGCGGCCACCGTGTCCACCGGGACAGACCAGAAACGTTCAACAGCCTTGTTGCCGGGTTTGTGCTTGAGAGCTAGCGCAGATCCCTTTCAAGCCTGTCCATTCTCTGCATCATCTCAAGCGACCTCGCCCTTGCCTTGTCGAGCTCTTCTCTGAGCTGCACTATCTCCTTGGGCTTTCTGGTTGCCTCTCTTATGAGGTTGATGCATTCTTCTGCTATGCGCCTGACGCGGTGATCGAGGTCTGTCTCTGCCACGCGCGTGAGATCCGGTATTGCCTTTGCATAGCCAGCATCTGCAAATGCTCTACACGCGTTTATTCTGACGCGGAACCATCTATCTGTCAACAGCATCTTCAGGTGATCAACAACCGTGTAGTTGCCATCTACAAATCTGCCAAGTGCAAAAGTCGCAGCTTCCCTTATGCGGTGATGGTTACCGTACTTGCTTTTTTCAACAAAAAGTGACGCGATTTCCTTGTCGTCTGCAAACTCTTTGAGTCCTGCTATGGCTCCTTGCGCGACTACGTTCTGAAACGACGTGGTATCTAGAGCCTTTTTCAAAAGTGTCATGCCTTCCGCGCTCTTTGTCTTGCCGATTGCAGTTGCGACCTCTGACTCGACAAAGTAGCTCTCTTCGTGTAGGTGAGGCTTCAGCAGCCTGATGGTTTCCTCGCGCCTGAACTCCCCCATCGCTCTCACTACTGCACGCCTTGCCTTTGGGTGTGTCACTTTCAGACACTTTTTCAGGGCGTCAAAAGCCCTGTCAGTCCTTATAGTGCCAAGCGACTTGGCTGCCTCTGCTGCGACTCCCCAAAAGTCTGACATGACTGCCTTCTGCAGCGCATCTATGACAACGTCAGCGCTGTGGCTTGCAAGAGCATGAGCAGCAGACACGCGTTCGGCCACGGTCTTGCCCTTTTGTAGTTGTTTTATGAGCATCTCTTTGGGCGCCTTGACTGATACCTTCTTTAGAACCTTGAAGTTCGGGTCGATGGAAAACCACTCCAACTCCCTTTCTACTGGAACCTGGAAAATGCTTTCCTTTTCTGACACATCAAAGGTCATCATCCTGTCACCCTTTGCGAACCCAAGCCGTACCTCAAGGGGGAATGCAAACGGCTCGCCTTCCTGCGACTGTTCCACCTTTATCCTCACAACCTTGTCCTCGGCCGAAAATTCAACCTTCAGATCCGGGTGGCCGGCGCGGTATAGCCATTGATCAAAGAATTGCTGTAAGCTCTTTCCCGTATCAAGTTCAAACACTCTGCGAAGATCCTCTGTCTCAGCATTTCCGTTTGCAAACCTTTGCAGATATGTTTTGAGTGCGCGCCTAAAGTGGGCGTCACCTATGGTATTGCGCAGCATGTGCAGCACACAGCTTCCTTTCTCGTACGTGTGCCTGTCAAACAGCTCGTCAGGGTGCTTGTACACCTTCGTGACTATGGGTCTGATATAGCGGCTGTTTGCCTCCTCGAAATAATCCTCCGCAGTCTGCATCACGTAAAAGAGGAATTCATCGGCACCTCTGCTCTTCTCCCAATACAGAGCCTCGCAATATGTCGCAAAGCCTTCATTAAGCCACACATGCTGCCAGTCCCTGCATGTTACCAGGTCGCCGAACCACTGGTGTGCGAGCTCGTGTGATACAAGGTAGTCGCTTGAAAAATCCGCATGCGCCTTTTTATCGTGCAGAGTATCCTGCGTCAGCGTCGTGCAGCTAGAATTTTCCATTCCGCCGTAAACAAAATCCTGAACGCAGACCTGTGAATATTTTGCATACGGGTATTCCGTACCAAGAAAATCCTCAAAGAACTCGATCATCTCTGATGTCCTATCAAATGTCCTCTTGGCATCATGCGCAGCCTCTGCAGGAACATAATGATACAGGTTACCTTCATTTATCTCGATGTACTTGCCGATGACGACTGAGACAAGGTATGACGGGTGAGGGTTATCTTCTCGCCAGAAGTATTTCCACTTTTTCCCCTTCTCAACCTTCAAAAGCCTGCCGTTTGAAATGGCTGTAAAGCCTGCAGGTGCCGTCACGGTTATTTCACTTGAGAATTTTACCTGCGGGTGGTCGATGCAGGGAAACCAGTGCCTAGCCTCTGTGGTCTCGCCCTGTGTCCATGCCTCCCGGCGTTTGTCGGGGTAGTGCGTGTCCGGAGCTACAAAGTAAAAGCCCTTCCTTGGCTTTGCATCATAAACTATAGTAATCTTGGATCTTGAACCCTCTGCAATCTTCTTTCCCAACCTTATGACGAGTCTATCCCCTATCGTTTTAAAAGACAGCTTTTTGTTTGATGAGGAGATCGATTTGACGGCAAGCTCGGCCGCGTCGAGCTCCACTGTGTCAGTATCCTCGATGGCGGTAATCTCTATCTCCTGCCTGCAGGATATGGCCTGCTCTTCAAGGTCCGGCTCTATTTCCAAGAACATGTGATTTACCGTGACAGCAAGCGACGGGGCGTAATGGGCTTGGCTGCCTGGAAGCTCGAACTTTTTCCTGGTCTCCTCCTGCATCGCCGGTGCTATGGAATCAGCCATATAAGAGTGCTAAATGCTATCCAGTGAGGCAGGGTTCTCGACGGTGTAAAGATCCTGCCCTGAAATATCCTCACCCGCCAATATGGCCCTTACGAGGCGCCTTAGGAGCTTGCCTGTTCTGGTCTTGGGCAGATCTGCCACCCTGCGCACCTCATCTGGCCTGGCAAACTTGCCTATAGTGTCTTCCACTCTCTTGGCAATATCTGCCTCAAGGTTGCCCCGGGCAAAGCCGTCCTTTACGACAATACAGACTACTATTACCTCACCCTTTATCTCATCGGGCTTACCTACGGCAACAGCCTCTGCGACCGCCGGATGTGACGATACAACCGCTTCTATCTCTGCGGTGCCTATCCTGTGACCCGCCACCTTGATGATATCATCCGCCCTGCCGCGCATATACCATAGGCCATCCGTATCCACGAGAACGACATCGCCGTGGTACCATACGTTTCCGTACCTAGACCAATAGGTGGCAATGAACCTGTCTGGGTCATTCAGTATCCCGCGGGTCATGGAAGGCCACGGCTTTTTTATGACAAGATAGCCTTCTGAGGCAGATCTGCCATCATCGTCAAAAATATCTGCATCAAAGCCTGGAATGGGCGCGCCGACTGTGCATTCCTTTAGATCCATGACCGGCAGGGCACTCAAGATGGCACCTCCTATTTCAGTGCCTCCTGATAGGTTTATCACGGGACACTTACTGCCGCCTACCCTTTCATAGAACCAGTTCCATGCCTCTCTGTTTATCGGCTCGCCGGTGCACGCAAGAATCTTGAGAGATGACAGATCCTTCCCTTCAGGAATGCCGGCCTTCATGAACATCCTGATGGCAGTCGGCGCAGCTCCGAATATGCTGACCTTGTGCCGCTCAACCATCCTACACCATGTTGTGGTATCAGGGTAGTCCAGCGCGTCTTCATAAACAAGTGAAGTTCCTCCTACGATGGCGCTCCCATAAACTGCCCAGACCTGTCCGGTTATCCACCCAATGTCTGCGTACCAGAACAACACATCCTCTGGCTTCATATCAATAAGGTAAGCCGTCTGCTGGGCAGCTACTGACATAAAACCGCCATGCACCTGCAGCGTCCCTTTTGGCCGGCCGGTCGTACCCGAAGTATAGAGTATGAACAGCGGATCTTCTGCGTCCATGATCTCCGTCTCGCACTTGTCTTTTCCCTTCACAAAATCATCATAATTGTTGTCGTCCTGCCCGCCTACTGAAACTACCTTTGAGACTCTGGTGCCCTCAACAGCCTTCGACCATTGAGACCTCAGGTCAATGCCCTTGCCCCGTCGCCTTACACCATCTGCAGTTACTAGTATCTTGGCGCCTGAATCTGCAAGCCTTTCTCTGAGGGCTGGTGCGCTGAAACCGGAAAATACCGTTGCATGCACCGCACCTATCTTGGAGCAGGCAAACGCTGCATAAAAAGCCTCAGGAACCATAGACAGGTAGATGCCTACTACATCACCTCTCCCTACGCCGGCTTCCTTCAGGGCAGAAGCAAGCCTGCCTACCTCATAGTCAAGCTGGCCGTATGTGATCTTTTTTGCACCGTTCTCGCCAGAAAAGATGTAGGCTGTCTTGTTAGGCTGCTTGTCCGCATATCTGTCAATTGCATTTGAAATAATATTGCACTTTCCACCCGCGAACCATTTTGTCCACGGCAGGCCCGCAGACGAGTCATATACTTGGTCGTACTTGCGATACCATTCAAGTCCTAGATCATCATTGACTGCATCCCAGTACCATGCAATATCGTTATTTGCACGCCTGATAAGCTCGCGGTAATCTGAAATACCATGTTTTCTCATGAACCGGGCTATGTTGCTTCCAGACAAGTGATTCTCTGATGGTGAATGCGCAAAGCCTTGCAACCCATCTTTGGCGCGGCCGATCCCTATTTTACTTAACGGTTCCATTTTTCATGGCAACAGTTGCTACTGGTATATGTGCATGTATGCCCGAAGAAAAGTCTGAACAAGGTATCAACATATGAGAACCACCAGTAAGAAAAATTAAATGCAGAGGGCCGGCCATATCCATTACTTGGTCGTTGAAGAGATCCGGTATGATTTTGAAG
>CAZPIL010000117.1:0-5579 GCA_964586705.1 uncultured Nitrososphaera sp.
GTTTGCCGTCAGAGTCATACACATAGTTCTTGATGCCAACATCGATGCCCACAGTCTTTTCATACCGGATAGAGCACTGCTTCCTTCTCATCACCTTACAGGCTAGAATGGCGTACCACCTGCCTGCCTGTCTGACAACAGTCACCTGAGCAATGTCGTACAGGCGACGATGGACTCGTACTTCAATACTCCCGATCTTGCCCAGGTGCAACAAATGCCTGTCGCCCTCTGGAAGCTGCTCTATCCTGAAGCCAGACTGGTTGTACACAAACGAGTTGCATTCACCTTCCTTCAACAACCGTAATTCTCCATCGCCAGCTTGATGTCCCTTATTCTTCAATGCCTCCAGGCCATCCCATGCACCTGCAACCTTCGTAGAAATCATCTGTAGCATCTTGCTATGATGGTTTCTTAGAACTGGTTGCTGCTCCTTCAATTCCGTCAGGGCATAGTTCATGTCATTCCTGCTCCTGAACTTGTTGAGTACAAAAAAGTTGTACACAATGCGGTTGACTTCAAGCGTCTCTTCGAGACGCCTTTCCTGATATTCAGTTGGATACAGGCGCATCTTGAAGTTGAGCAATGTCTCTCTCTTCTATTATCGTCTGTTATTTAAGACTCGCTTTCATCCCACGGCTAAAGCCGGTGGGTTTTCCCGCTCGCCAAGTGATAAACTCCGCTCTAAAATGAATCCGAGTGCTCTCCATATCATCTATTTTTTGCTCCTTTGTCTATAAGAATAGAACGCTCCCTCTCTCTCATCATGCTTACTTTGCGCCGCATCTATGTATGCTGTAGATTATGATTGGTCGGAGATGATTGCATAAAACAATACGTATGGTATCCTTCTTAATACAGAATCGACTTTTAGCAGACGAAAAAAGTTAATGGTATCGATGCCCTAATTCATGCGGCTCCCTTGCGCCAACGATCATTTTATGTCAATAAAAAGCTGCCTGAGCACAAGGCTACGCGCCTATTTTCCCATCTTTTTTAGTGGAACAAATACAAAGAGCGCTGCCAGTATGGCAGACAATACCCAAGCATCAGAGTATCCTCCTTCTCCTCCTGATTTGACTGCGAGCGAGAACACAAGAGGCATCCACAATATGCCAATAAGCGACATACCGTTTATCCAAGCGACGTTTAGAGCACTATGGCGAGATACCTTGTCACCCGGGCGCCTATCATCATTGTTATTGTTAATGTTATCACCATCGCTTTCTCGTTGCGACTTTGAATGGTTGCTGCTTTCATTGTCATCACCATCACCGCCATCATCACCTATAGTCCTCACTGTGCGCGCCTTGGCATAGGCCACGGTAAATGCCCCGCCGGCAAAGAATCCAAGAGCAATGACGGCAGCGATAATGATTGGCAGGACCGGAACAGACATTGCAGCAAGAGTAGTGCTTACGCCTACACCGCACACTAGCAGAACCTTTCTTGCATCTTTTACTCTCCTATCGTAAAAGCCTCCAATTAACGGTGCAGATACAATGGCAGATATCAATGCCATGCTAGCAATTACGCCGGTGCTTTCAAGCGGGATAGCAAGGCTTTGGAGGTACACCACGACAAAAGTCATCAATAGTGCCCAGGAAGCCTGAACTCCTGTAAGGACAAGACCAAGCGCAATTAACTGAGGGTTTGACAATGTTCTTCGGAGCTCCGAGGTACTCGGCCATCTGCCCCCTCTTCTTCTCCCCATCTGCCCTTTTTGAGGCGAAATGGCATCTTTGCTCTTTGAAGGGTTGTTATTAGCACCAGCAGCATCTGCGGATCTTTTTTGCCGGCTTGTCGAGGGGATAGCTGCAATCATAAAGATAGCAGTCGCGATGCCAATAGCGCCACTCAGTATGAGGCTTGGCCTCCATCCAACCATCTGGGCAATAACAATCCAAGCAAACAGTCCTATGATTCCGCCAACTGAATGGGCAGAGTTCATAAGGCCAATTGAAAAACCAGAAGATTTTCTTGCACCTGCTGCATGCCTTGCAATTAGCACAATTCCAGAACTGAAAAAGAATGCCATGCCCGCCCCCACAATGAAGCGCAGCCATACTAGCTGTGACGCCTCTGACGCAAAGCCATAAAGAAGAGCGGCAGTAGATGACAACCCTATTCCAAATATTGCCGAAGTCCGTGGAGAATACCGGGCAGCAAATATGCCCGCCGGGACTTGAAATATCCCAACTCCTATGAAAAACGCCGCAGATATTGAGCCTAGTAGAGAAATATCCTGCTCAAAGTCAAGCACAATTAGTGGAAATATCGCCGCCACATTGAACCAGTTGACAGCGTAAAAGATCCGGGCAACAATGATAGAAAGCGATGCCAGGGCATCTGTGGAAAGAAAGCGATGATGATCATCATTAGCAGCAGAATCTCGATTCATTTGTTGTCATTGCCTGATTTGTATATCAAGTCGGGTTGTATAACCGGAGCCGCTGCTTTTGACTTGACTTGTATAAAGAAAGAGCTCTTGAATTTATTTCTTAATTCGTTATCAATACAGGACTTCTGATCGATTGAGGGTGATACGGTAACGGTATCTATCGCATTATGACATTTTCAGATCAAGATTCATCTAATAATAACCTCATCCAAGTTGGGCATTATTGTAAATTCACAACAAGGATCTCCGGCAATCATGCACTTTGTTTCAAAGCAAGTGTGTACTTCTCCGAATAATCCTTGGACAATTCCTGCAAGTATTCCTGCAACCAAAAAGCATTGTGGGACAGCTAACTCAATTTTCTTATTGGTTCTTGCGAAAAAGTTGTCCTCCACTGTAACTTTGACTTTGCTTTTCAGTTTGCCTCCAGATATCACAAATTGGGAGGTACTGAACCTTCCCCATCCTGCCAAGAGTCCATATTTTTCCAAGAAATTTGTTGCTTGTTGGACATCAGGAAACTTTTCGTGGGCCCTGTCCCCAATTTTAATGCCGTATTTCTGACCTACCTGAAACATTACTACAAAGGATACCGGTCCAAGAGAATCATACACCCCTTCTTGAAAAGTGCGCCATAGCAACTCATTTGTGAAAATCGCCTTATTCCCAAAGACTCTGTCATATGTACGATTTTCTGAAGGATTGAAATCAAAATAGTCATTTAGATATGTCAGACTCTCATTACTGCTAGGATCTGCATTTGACATCCCTATTTTTTCAAAAAAAGTAAGCATATAATGATTCTTGTGTATTAGATACAAACAGACACATATATCCTATAATTGGGGAGATTTAGATAGAAAACCTAATTAATGTAATAAGATGCAAAAGAACCCTCGCTATGCAACCAACAGATACCGACTTTGAAGACGAGATTCTCAGATTTCTCCAAAGTCGCGGTCCCTCTAGTGCTAAAGATATCTGCAGATTCTTGGGATTCCAACATTCAGAGACATACAATTTGATCTCGTCGTTGATTTGCAAAGGCCTAATAGAATCAACCTTTGAACGACCACAGAGATACTCCGTCAAGACGCACGCCAATGACCTTTTGACCAAGTAAAAATTGATTCAGCAAGCTCAAGGGACTGGTGTAAGAAAGAGATACAAAAGCAGAGTAGTGGTTCGAAAACCTCTCTCATGATCTATAGGTCCGGATACTTTTAGCGGTTCGTAAAATGGATTCACCTGTAGAACAGTGTAGGAATTATCAAGGATAACATTAGATTCCTTACGTTATAGTGATTCTTTCTTTGGTCTGCTGCTACCGTCATAATGTGTGTAGGTAATGATTGGTTAGCTTTAGCATTTGTGGCTTGGACTAACTTTGAGCCCTTCTTAAAGAAAAGAATGCAACCGTGGCTGCTATTGCCGTGCCTATTCCTACCAGCGATAACACCATAGTTCTCTCCTCTTCATAGGGGTTTTGGCATGGGTTAATAACGAATTTCTGCGATATTTACTAGGAGTGCAGCTCTTTCTTTGACTATTCTGGATCTATCTGCAATCTTCGACCAAGGGCTAGCTCAAAGCATCTTTATGGGCATTATTGTAGCCTCTGCTTTTCTTATTGGCGCAGCAATTGCTGTGATCCGCAGATATCCTAGGCGAATCAAGGGAAATCTAGCTGCCATTGCAGCCGGCATTTATTTTTCTACTCTTGCCTTTTCACTCATAGAGGAAGGTATCAGAGTCAGCTCCTTCCATACAGTTGTAATTGGATTTGTGATAGGTGCATTTGTGTTTAGCATAGCGCACCCTATTGTCAAGGAGCGTAAAGAATTGAGAAGGATTTTCTCATTGTCCCTATCACATTCCAAAGGTTCCAAAGATAAAATAGACAAGGCAAGGATTACAGGGAAAGGTAACAACCATCAAGAAGAAGAAGATTCAAGTGGAGAAATGAGCATAGTTGGGACGGTTCTTGATAGCATACCAGAAAACCTCTTTATCGGAGCTATTATTGCTCTAAATCTTTCTGGACTATCTGCCGCATTGATTGCATTGTTCCTTGGCAACTTGGCTGCTACTGTAGATGGTGCTCAAAGAATGTTCTCTAAAGGAATGACTAGATCAAGAATATTCAAGAGATGGTTCGTTGACTTTGCGATAGTAGCTCCTGCAGGGCTAGTTGGATGGTATCTGGTCAAGCCGCTAGATGAGGGAGTCGGAGTCATTATCGGATTTGCTGCAGGGGCCTTGCTGGTATTTGTAACAGTAGACCTAATACCAAAAGCATATCGAGAAGAAAAGTGGCATATCGGTCTGTCTACAACCTTGGGACTACTCGTAGTTCTAGCGATCTTTCACTATCTTGGATAGTACCATTTCGTTATTATTGCTGTTATCGTTATGAGTGTCTAAAGGATGAGTAAAAATACAACTTCTCTTTTTTATCGTACATACGGTTAGCGTTTAGCATGAGATGAGAAGGCCGGCTGAATACCTCACCCGGCAAAAGGCCAAGAAGATCAAGAAGTAAATCCCTGCCCGACTTTTGCAATTTCACAAGCCGAACAAGATTGACTATATTATGAAATGACTCTAGATCGCTTTCTTGCGGTCCTGAGCCTTTCTGATTGGTGACGGTTTCTGACATTTTCTCTTTCATCGTCTACAGGAGGCGCCGGCTCAGGCCTTGGTTCCTTGCCAAATTGACCATGCGTTGCTTCGTATAGCGCATGGTCATCCTCGTCCCCGGTTTCTTCTCTTTCTTTTCTTTGCACCCTTCTCTTTCGTACGCTCAATGTCACTTATAATACGGCTTTCTGACTAAAACGACTTTCTGCTCTCAGATAGTGGAAGAATAAGCTACTGACAATTACAGAATTAATCCAGAAACCAGAAGTAAGGCGGATCCCAGCATAGCCCTGCTCAAGGCCGGCAAGGCGCTTCTGGACATATAGAAGATTGGAACAGGGAAGAATTTGTAGGTTGCTTGGTCTTATCTTATGCTACCCGACTTTTTCTTCTTTTGACTTTTCTTCCTTTTTTTCTTGACGATTTTTTTCTTCTCCTCTTTCTTCTTTAACTTCCTTTTTTGGACTTCCCGCGTCATTGATGACTTGGCGACACGCTTCCTTGATGTCCTCGCGAACAGCCACGGACATGACTTCCTTCA
>CAZPIL010000118.1:0-5539 GCA_964586705.1 uncultured Nitrososphaera sp.
TGATCGTAGTCGCAAGCATGTATGAAACTGTCGGCACCCTTTGACAGCTTGGAAATAACGCTTATCACTTTTGATCTTCCGTCGACAGGTGCCCACTCGAGATCAAGCACAGGGTAGACACTCCTGTTCTTTGTTCTATCGACAACGCCGTAGAGGTGCCCAATCGCCGAACAGATCTTGAAGGACCTGTTCTGAAAGTCAACGTCAAACACTGGAATGCCGGCAACCTTGGTTTCCCTTTTGCCGCCAAGTGCATGTGCTATTCTGCGCGCAGCATCAGGTTTTTCGCATACTACCAGCGTGTACACTGAAAATCCTAAAGGGCCGCGATATTAAACATCAGCGGTGATTATTCCGCATCAAGACTGCCTTATCTATTTATACTGAGTATTGCATAGTTTCCTTTACATGACCAACAAAGTTTGCGTCCTCGGGGCCGGCAGCACTAAATACGGCAAGCTCGATGAAAGCATTATCGAGATCGCGCTCGGCGCGGCGAAGGACGCTATAGACTCAGCAGGCATCACGCCAAAGGAGATCCAGGCAGGTTACATTTCAAACGTTTTCGGAGTCGCAGACAAGCAGGTGCACATGGCTCCAGTGATAATGAGCAACCTCGGCATTTCACATGTGCCAGGACTCACTATCGAGTCAGCGTGCGGCTCAGGCTCTATCATGTTCAGAGAGGCTTACGCAAATGTTGCAGCGGGCTTTTACGACTGCGTGCTTGCGCTCGGCGTCGAGAAGGTGACGCACACAGGCACGGCTTATAGTACAACACTGTTTTCATATTGCTCTGACTTTTTCTATGAGGGCGGCAATGGCGCCTCATTCCCGGGGCTCTTTGCATCGATGGCCCGCGCCTATATATCCACACACAAGGCTACCGAGGAGGACCTGGCCCATGTAGCTGTCAAGAACCACGAAAACGGCGTGCTAAACCCGAAGGCGCACGTCAGGAAAAAGATTACCGTAGAAGACGTGCTAAAGTCACCGGTGGTCGCGTCGCCTCTCAAATTGCTTGACTGCTGCCCATTCTCTGATGGAGCATCTGCAGTTATACTGTGTTCAGAGGACTTTGCTAAAAAGTCAGGTAGACCATACATGGAAATAGCCGGCTCCGGCCGTGGCGCGTCGCCAGCAGCCGTTCAGGGGCGAGAGGACATCACAACAATTCCGAGCACTGTGGCTGCTGCAAGACAGGCCTACAAAATGGCCGGAATTACCTCAAAGGACATTGACTTTGCAGAGGTGCATGACTGCTTTACAATTGCAGAAATAATCGACATAGAGGATCTGGGCTTTTATCCCAAGGGTAAGGCTGCGCATGCGGTAAGAGACGGCGCCACTAGACTGAACGGCGAGATACCTATAAACCCGTCAGGAGGGCTAAAGTCAAAGGGTCATCCAATAGGTGCTACAGGAGTCGGCCAGGTAGTGGAGGTCTTTGACCAATTCACCGGCGGGGCAGGCGAGCGCGCCGTCAAGGATGCCGAGATAGCTTTGACTCACAACTTTGGCGCGACAGGCGCAAGCGCGGCCGTGCATGTCTTCAAGAAGGTAGATAGAAGGTGACATCGATGTCAGAGGCCAAGGTCAAGCACGGGATCAGAGAAAAGTTCATCGAAGTAGCAAACAGGAAAAAGATACTGGGACACAAATGCGCCAAGTGCGGCCATCTGATGCTCGAGACAGTAATGTTTTGTGAAAAATGCTCGGCGAGCAGGTTCGAGGATATTGAACTTGAGGGCGCAGGCACAGTCGTCACATTCACAATCCAGGCAGTAGCCCCTGCGGGCTTTGAGGATGCCGGACCGTACGCGTGGGTAGTATTCAAGATAAACAATACTGACATACGCGCGTCAGGATTCCTGCCAGGCATCAAGACACCCGCAGACTTGCCAGTAGGCGCGGCCGTACGTGTCAAGGGCTTTGACGAAAAGCATGGACTCTTGCTAGAAAAAGCGTAACAGAAAACTGCGCGTTTTGTTAAAAAACATCAAGGACACTTTTCTTATTTTAGTTCCCTTACATAAGTTTCATACATGATGACAGCTGATGTCGTTTGCAGCAAGTGCGGCTCTGTGATTTACACGATGCGCATGCTCAAATCCATAAAGGACGCGCTGCGGGCTACAAACAACCGCTGCCCTGTTTGTGGCGCGGCCCTTAATCCTTCAGAATTCACCGTGACAGCGACAAAGCGGTAAAACCAAGCGCTTTGTAGATCAGCTTTTCAACAGCTGTTTGTAGACAAGCTTCAACACTAGCCCTTAACCAAATATGTGGCGCCAAAATCTAGAGGCCGATGGTCGAGCGCCAACACCTAGTGAATCAGATAAACAATGCCACTTCGGTTGTGTACAACCAGCTCTCGAGGCTGAAACGCCTTGACAGCAAGTTCGGCTCAATGGAGTCTTACTACCTTGACCAACTCACAACCTGCATAAAGACAGGCAATAATGGAAGGGCTAGGATTCTTGCAAGTGAACTTGCAAACCTCCGAAAGGTGCGCAGGACCACTCAGCATACGGGTATGGCTCTTGAAGCTGTTGTCATAAGGTTCAGTACACTCAATGAATTTGCTGCAGTGCTTGACACTATCGACCCTACGGTTGAAATGATAAAAGGGATACACGAAGACTTGAAGAAGACGGTTCCGCAAGCAGGACAGACGTTATCTGAGGTATCGACAGTTACAACAGACGTTCTTGCCAGCGCCAACATGCGTTCTGAGGTAGGCAAAATATCCACGCCGATGGATCAAGATGCCTTTGATATCCTCAACGAGGTGGAGGGCGCGCTTGAGACAGAGACAAAGGCGAAATTACCAGAGATCCCTGCCGACATGTCGGTTACGCAGGAAGAGGAACAGCCTGTGATGGTTGAAGGCTGAAAAGCTTGACCTTTCGGTCAAACTTGCCCTCGTAGGGCTGGCATCACTGTTTAGTTAAAAACTTTTTACAAAGTAGTTTTAATCATTTGCACTGATAGCGAGGGATAATGGAAATAGAGAGCCTAGACTATTCTCAAAGTACCAGAAAGGGCGGGGTTCTGGAGTCGGCATCAAGGCGCGTCCGGATGATATTTTCCGTAATGGCAAGCCCGAACAGGATAGATATATTGCGCATTTTAAACACAAAAGGGCCACTGACTTATTCAGAGCTCAAGGCACTTGCAGGGTTCAAATCAAAGAAAGAGTCAGGCAAGTTTGCCTACCACCTCCGGAAGCTGTTGCGGCAGCTGCTGGTGGCGCTGAATAAGGCGGAGCGCCGGTATACTATAACAAATCTCGGCAAGCTTGTTTTGAGCCTTGCCCGGCAGATAGAGGAACGCTCGATAATTGAGAGCGGCAAGATGTACGTCAGGACAAGCAACCATACTATTGAAGAGTTCAACTCGCACAAAATAATCCAATCGCTTGTAAGGGAAGCAAGCCTTCCACTGGAACAGGCGCAAAAGATAACGGAGGAAGTCGAGAACAAGATCTACAAGTTCCAGACTGCGTATCTTACATCCTCACTTATTCGCGAAACCGTCAATTCCGTACTGATAGAGCACGGACACGAGGAATACCGTAACAAGCTTGCACGCGTCGGCCTGCCGGTCTCTGACATCTCCGAGATGCTGTCAAGTGAAGATGCAACAAGGAATGGCGCACAGGGCATTATGAGCAGGACTGCAGACGCCATGTTTTCAGAATATTTCGTCTTTAACACCCTGCCAAAGGACATCGCCGACATGCACCTTGCCGGCGAGATAAACATTGCATCGCTGGGGACATGGGGGCTCTTGCCTGATACAATGTTTGTAGACCTGTCTGAGCTTGACAGCTTTGATCTGCAAGGGAAGTTTCAGGCAGTAGCAAGGATTGCGTCACTCGAGAGTGCTGATGACATGCTCACCGCGTTGCCCGTGCTGATCCCGCTGCTCGCACATGAAGCATCATCAGAAGTAGTTCTAGACGGAGCTACGCAAGCGCTTGCAAAGACAAAGGACATAGACGACCTTTCATCCAGATTTGCACGCGCTCTTTTTGCGTCCTCTGCGGCCGGTTCCGGGCCGGCAGTTACCATAACTGTACCTCAAGAGACAGATGTCAGGCAGACAAACGCGCTGCTTGACGGATACAAAAAGTATGTTGAAGCCACACCTCTTCCGCGCATCGGACTTGCGCTTGGCGGAACGAAAAAAGAAAGCGCTGATCATGTAGCCTCTGCAGTTCGCGCCGGCGGACTTGTCACTATCGGTTCCGGACGCGCCGCAAGCGGTATAAGAAAAGCTGCCGTGGGTAAGAATTCTGCAGCTGCGATGGTCCTTCACTCGCTTTCCATAAACCTTCCGCGGCTTGCGTACGAGTCAAACAGGGATGAGACCTACTTTCGCGCCAAGCTGGCACTCGCACTAAAGCCCTCACTTGCTGCTTGTGCTATGCGCAAAAAGATGGTCCTTGAAAACGCCAAGCGCGGGCTCATTCCTGCGTTCTCCACAGCCACCCAGTCTCTGCAACACGCAACGACAGGCATCATTGTGAACCTTACCGGCACGCACGAAGCTGTATACAGTATACTTGGACATGATGCTGCCCATGGCGGGGTAGAAGTGGTGCAGAAGGTGTTAAAGACGGCCGTTGACGTGGCACAGTCGCAGGCAAAGCAACTTGGAGACGAGGCTGCCATAGCTATGGTGACTGACGGCTCCGGGGGGCGGTTTGCATCAATAGACTCGGACAAGTACGGCAGGGTTTCCCTGTCGCAGTCACAGAACATTGCCAGCTATTCCCAAGGAATGACATTAAATGGCAAAGAGTTCCTTTCAAAGGGCTCAAGCCTTGTCAAAGAGTGTGCAAACATAGACAAGCTGCTGAACGGAGGCCTTGCCGCAAAAGTGGATGTCACGGATCTTTCTGTCGCCGACTTACGAAGTGCGATAGAAGAAGCTTCTGAGCTTGCCTTTGCACGCTTCCACTTTGCGCTTGCCGTATGCGCCACTTGCGGGAAGAAGTCAAAGGCGTCATCAGAAAGGTGCGAATTCTGCAAGTCGCCGCACAGGCTGGTATAGCAGCAGCGCAGCTGCTCCCCCGCCGTATCTTTTTTCTGTAAAATTATGATACACTGTTGTAGTGCGCCATGCCGCCCTTGCCCTTGCCCTTGATATTGCGTCGGGGAAGCGGCAAAATTTTTTGTTTTATTTCGTCAAATTCATGCATGACTTTAGCTTGAATTCGGCATTACCTGTCCGGAATATTTAGAAGTGTATTTTTTCCTAGTTACCATATGTATTTTTTTTACGTGAAAGTTAAAGTATGAGTGGTTTTAATCAAGTGCGGGATGGCGGGAGTAACTGAGTTTAACAACTCGAAAGAGAGCTCTTTGATCAATAAAATCAGGAAACGTGACGGCCGCATAGTAACTTTTGAGCAGTCAAAAATTGCAAATGCAATCTACAAGGCGCTAGTGGCAACAGGCAGGCCAGATTATCCGCTTGCTGAAAAACTTGGCGCAAGGGTAGTACAAAAAATGGCACAGCAGGGCTTTGG
>CAZPIL010000119.1:0-5493 GCA_964586705.1 uncultured Nitrososphaera sp.
CTTTTCCTTTGGCGCAGCTCTGCCTGCTATGTAGGCCACTACCGGCTTTGAGAATGAGGTTCTGATGATGTACTGTGCAAGTTGTTCCTCAGCGTCGCCACCTATCTCGCCTACAACAACTACAGAGTCGACATCGGTCCTGTCGCGTACTAGGTCGAATGCCTCGATAAGATTTGTACCATTTATCGGGTCGCCTCCGATACCAAGACACAGCCTCTGGCCATATCCTCTATTTGTTAGATTGAATGACACCTCGTACATTAAAGTCCCACTCCTTGAAAAAACGACAGTATTGCCTCCCTTGAATGGCTGGGCAGGCATGATGCCGACCTTCATTACTTCTGGCACTATCACCCCCGCAGTGTTCGGACCTACCATCCTTGCGCCCTTGCTCTTGGCATACTCTACTACCTTTACCGAGTCGCGTATAGGGATATGTTCAGGAATGGCTACCAGTAACTTTATCCCTGCGTCGAGTGCATCCATTGCGGCTTTCAGGAAAAACTGTGCTGGCACAAATATTCCCGATATCTGTGCGCCTGTTGCCTTCACAGCCTCGGCCATTCCATTATAGACAGGTATGCCTTCAAAGGACTGTCCGCCCTTGCCAGGAGTAACTCCTGCGGCAATGTTTGTGCCGTATGCCTTCATGAGGCGCGTGTGTGTGGAGCCATAGCTTCCAGTAATACCCTGAACAACTACAGGCTTTTTCTCGTCCCCTCTGCCAACGAGTATATCAAATATATCAAAGTTTGTCATTGTCATTGCCTCCCAACATCGTCTACTGCGGCCTGTATTGCTTCTTCTACCGTGTTATAGAGCTTCGCCCTACTTCCCTGTAACATCTGCCGCGCTCGCTCTGATTCGGCTCCAGAAATCCTTGCAAATACGGGGACAGTTATCACATTATTCTTGTATGCATCAAGCAGACCTTGGGCCACTAGGTCTGTGCGCACGATTCCGCCAAAGAGGTTAACAAGAATTGCCTTGACGTTCTTTATCTGACTTGCAACCTTCAACGCTTCGTAAATGGTTTCAGTTGTCGCCCTTCCTCCAAAGTCAAGGAAAGCGCCGGCGTTGCCTCCGGCATCGGCCACCAGGTCAAGCGTAGACATGACAAGTCCTGCGCCGTTTCCAATTATTGCTATGTTGCCTTCAAGCTCGACCAAAGAGAACCCCGATACATCTGCCTGTTTTTCCAGCTCTGAAACATGCTCATACTTTTTCAGCTCGGGATGGCGAAACATGGCGTTATCGTCGATTATCACCTTGGCGTCGAGAGCAAGCATTGAGCCATCGCCTAGAATTGCAACTGGGTTTATCTCTGCAAGCTCGGCCTCCTTCTCGTTTGCCATCTGAGACAGCTTTGTTGTCAGATCGACAAACGCCACAGCAGTATTTCCTGTCAGTCCAAGCTTCGCCGCCGTGTCCTCTGCCACTTGCATCGTCAGACCGTTCATAGGGATATCAATGACCACTTTGTTTTCTGTGCTCTCTATATCCACTCCGCCTTCTGCAGACGATATAAGCGAGTAGCAGCGCTTGCTTCTGTTCAAAAACAGTGAAAGGTAAAGTTCCCTCTTGATGTCTGTCATCTCTTCAAGTAAAATACCACGCGGAAGCTCTCCTTTCACTTCTTTGTGAACAAGCTCGCTGAACTTGGGTTCAAGCTCAGACTCGGATCTGACCTTCAAAATCGCGCCGGCTTTTCCCCTGCCGCCTACCGTCAGCTGAGATTTTAGCACGAGTGGAATCTTTATCTTCTTTACTCCCTCCCTCGCCTCTTCAACGGTCCTAGCCAGATGGGAGCGTGGAATTCTTATACCATATTGCTCAAAAAGTTCTTTGCCCTGATATTCAAGTAGCCGCATTTGCATTGAGGACAGCAATTTACGTTATTTATAATTCTACTTTGCAGATACAGATCTAGAGAAGCTAGCTAGGATGTCTAAATTAGCTTGCTTGATGGATTAAGCAGATCTCCTGATACGACAGACCATGCAGGCAGCCCGAGAAACAGATTCAGAACGATTTGTATTTTGTGAGACACACGGTAAACGCTGCAGCGTTGCACAACCAAGCGAAAAATGCCCGTGCTGCGGCAAGCGCGTCTGTCTGTGTAACTATGTTCTATGATTAGCTCGTCTGCTCCGGCGCCTCTTTCTTTTGGCTTTTCGGTTGCCTCTGCTGCGGAAGCATGATGTAGACGCAAGCAGCGCCACACATTGTGCACGGCACATTGTTGCCATCATACTGGCCTTCTCTGTAATGGATTCTTGCAGCCTCTTCGGGGTTTATTGAAAGCTTTATCTGTTGATCCCAATTGAGTGTGCGCCGGGCTTCGGTTATGGCTCTGTCCCATTTTATCGCCTTGTCGCGGATCTTCACGAGGTCGCCAGCGTGCGCAGCAATTCGGTATGCAATGAGCCCATCCTTGACTTCCTCGGCAGTAGGCAGTGCAAGATGCTCCGCGGGTGTCAGATAACACAACAGATCGACGCCCTCGGCGGCCGAAACTGCAGCGCCAATTGCACTTGCGATGTGGTCATAGCCTGCTGCAACATCGGTAACAAGCGGCCCAAGAACATAGTAAGGCACATCTCCAATTAGCGACTTGGCGAGCTTTACATTTGCAGCAACCTCGTTTAACGGAACGTGACCTGGCCCTTCTATCATGACCTGCACATCCTTTTCGTGTGCCCTCTTGGCAAGACGCGACACATTTATCATCTCTGCCACCTGCAGTTCGTCGTGTGAGTCTAGTATGGATCCAGGCCTCAACGCGTCTCCTAGGCTGAATGTCACATCATACTTCTTTGCAATCTCGCACATGTAATCGAAATGCTCAAAGTATGGGTTCTCCTTTTCATACTTGAGCATCCATGCGGCGGTTATCGTGCCGCCTTTTGAAACTATTCCGCCTTGCCTTTCCACTTCAAGGACACGCTTGGCAAGCTCGTTTGTGATACCGGAATGTATGGTAGTATAGTCAACGCCATCCTTGGCATTTGCTTCAAACGCATTGAGGAAATCATCTTCTGTGATGTTGAGTGGGTTCTTGTATTTTTCAACGCCTTGCCAGTACGCTTCATAGACTGGCACTGTGCCGAATGTGATGGGAGCGGCTTCAAGAAGCGTACGGCGTATATGGCCAACGTCGCCACCATCTGAAAGGTCCATTATCGTGTCAGCGCCATACTTTACTGCCACCTCTGCCTTTGATATTTCCTCGTCAAGGTTTTGATGCAGAGTTGACGTACCAATGTTTACATTGACCTTTGTTTTTAATCCGCTTCCTATGCCGACTATTTTGCGCTCCTTTTGCGGCCTAGCTATGTTCTTTGGGATTATTATCGAGCCGCTTGCGACGGCGCGTACGATAAATTCAAGCGAAAGTTCTTCCTCCTTTGCTACCTGCTTCATTTCTTCGGTAGCTGTTCCTCTCCTTGCGCAGGACATTTGAGTGACCATAGTATCGCTATGTATTGCAACGATGCGATATAAAGGATTGATGCTGAGAGTCCGATAGACTTATTCAGTCTTGGCACCCAAACGCCCGCATTGAAGGTGGCATTATCTATAGCGGGGAGTGACTCTAGTGCAGGAGCAGGGGTTCAGGCGGATCTGAAGACCTTTTCCGCGCTCGGTGTCTACGGATGCACGGCCATCACAGCAATCACAGCACAGAATACAAAAAAAGTCTCAAGGATTTTTGAGGTCCCCATTGACGCGATAAAATCGCAAGTGAAGGCGTTAATGAATGACTTGGCGCCCGACGCGATAAAGGTAGGCATGGTCTATAGCACAGAAATAATCAAAACTGTCACAGAACTACTTTCAAAGACTAAATCGCCTATAGTACTTGATCCTATACTTGTGTCAGGTTCAGGCTACAGTCTGATGCAAGATGATTCTTTTGATCCATTTGTCAAGAGGCTAATCCCGCGATGCACTCTAGTAACTCCAAATAGGATGGAGGCAGAAAAGCTGTCCGGCGTAAGGATAATGGGCGACCGCGATGCAGTACAAGCTGCAAAGAAAATACGTGCACTTGGCGCGCAAAATGTCATTATAAAGGGAGGCCACACGGGCAAAAACGTTGTTACCGACATTCTGCTTGAAAAAAGCGGCAAAATAACCAAGATATCAAACCCTCGAATTGCTATAAGAGAGACACATGGCTCTGGCTGCAACTTTTCAGCCGCCACAGCAGCATATCTGGCAAGGGGATTCAGCCTTGAAGAGTCTTGCGCCTATGCAAACGAGTACGTGCATGACAGCATCAAGGGTACAGTCAGAGTAGGAAAGGGCCTGCAAGTGACAAACCCGCTTTCTCTGATATATAGAAATGCGCAGAGATATGCAACTCTCAACGAACTGCAAATCGCAGTAGACAAGCTAGTCGGTTTGAAGGGCTTTGTGCACCTGATACCGGAAATTGCCAGTAACTTTGTCTATGCACTTTCAAACGCGGCAAGTTTTGGCGACGTGGCTGCGGTAAGAGGCAGAATAGTCAAGGCAGGCGACAGTGCAGTTCCAGTATCCAGAATTGAGTTCGGCGCGTCCCGCCATTTGGCAAGTGCGGTGCTTGCCTGCATGAAAACAAGACCAGTCATACGCTCTGCAGTGAACATCAGGTATGATGTCAAGATAATGCGTGCGTGTAGGTTGCTTTTCCCGATATCAAGTTACGATAGGAGCAAAGAACCGTCACGTATACGGCGCAGAGAGGGCTCTTCAGTCTTTTGGGGCACAAATGTAGCTCTTGCAAAGAACCCGGCGGCAGAAATCATTTACCACAAAGGCGCGGTAGGAAAGGAACCTATGATAACGGTGTTTGGCAGAAATCCCATAGATGTCCTTGGCAAAGTTGAAAGGATACTGAGATTGTTATAGTGAAGTCTTTTTCTGTAAGGACATATTTTATCTTATATATACCAGAGTGCCATTTCTGGTTCAGAAATGAAGGCAGTAATACTTGCAGGCGGACTTGGTACCCGCCTCCAGCCCTATACGTTCTTTATTCCCAAACCCATGCTTCCGCTGGGCAACAAGCCTCTTTTAGAATACATAATAGAATGGCTCAGAAACGCTGGCGGCATAAACGAAATAGTCATGTGCGTCAGCTACCTGCACAGAGCCATCGAGGACTACTTTGAAGATGGAGGCAGATTCGGAGTCAAAATAGAATATGCGAGAGCAGAGAGACCGCTTGCCACTGCAGGACAGCTCAAGACCGCGGAAAAGTACCTGAAAGATCCCTTTGTGTGTGTTTACGGCGACTCGGTCTATGAGTTCAACCTGCGCAAGATGCTAAAGATGCACAAGGAAGCCGACGTGTTTGTCACTATGGCCCTAATGTCCTATACAACCAAACTAAAGTATGGCTTTATAGACACGGAAAACAGCGACGTGACAGGCTGGCGCGAAAAGCCAGAGATATCGGGTATGATCAATATCGGCTGCTATGTAATGCAGCCTGAACTCTTGAAA
>CAZPIL010000120.1:0-5471 GCA_964586705.1 uncultured Nitrososphaera sp.
ATCGAGCACAAGCTGTCTGGTACGTACGATAATTTTTTGCGGGCCCGTCGGGATTCGAACCCGAGACAACCGGATTTCCTTCCTGTGAAAGTTAAAAGTCCGGTACTCTACCTGGCTGAGCTACGGGCCCACGCGCACCTACTACGCTCGCACATGGCATAATTTAATGCTATTCAGCCGGTCGCCATGCGATGCCGCAGCTTGACTGTAGCTGCAACTGTAGCAACTACTTGATAAAAGAACTTTTCACCATCAGGTTCCACTGGAAACACACCTCTTTACACCACCACCTTTAATTGTTCCATCTGCGTTGAAACCCCTATGGTAGACGTCATTTATGGCCGGGGCTTCACAGACCTTGCCCGGGAAATGCCCTATTACGTTAGCATCTTCAAAAAGATGATCGCCTACCGGCTTTTCAAAAGCAAGCAGCCAATGTACGCTTCAGTCGATGTCAACAACATATGCAACCTGCACTGCACCCACTGCTACTGGTGGCTCAACCGCAAGGAGGAAGGGGCAGACCTGTCTGCAGAAGATTGGCGCAAGATAATCAAAGAAAAGATAAACAAGAACCACCTCTTTGTTGTGACGCTTGTAGGCGGGGAACCTACGATGCGCCCGGACATCATACAGACCTTCTGCGAGGAGATGCCGCACCGTGTCTGCATAGTCACAAACGCCACGTTCCCTCTAAAGAGGTTTGATAACCTGTATTTCTACTGGGTGTCGATGGACGGAACCGAAGAGGTACATGACAAGATCCGCGGGCCGGGCTCGTATGCAAAGACCCGCAAGAACATAATGGACTACATCGCCGGCCCTCCGAGGCGGGGCAAGCCTGCATACAAGGACATCTGGATAACCATGACGATAAACTCGCAGAACTATCATACGGTAGAGGCGCTGGCAGAGGAGTGGAGGGGAACTGTGAACAAGATAGGCTTCCAGTTCCACACACCATTTGCCAAGGGCGACCCCCTCTTCATGCCCTTTGGTGACAAGAGAAACGAAGTAGTAGACAAGATAATCGCCATGAAGAACAAGTATCCTGACTATATCATAAACAGCGTCAAGCAGATTTCGCTCATGAGGGGCAACTGGGGCGGCATAGGCACGACTCCTGTAGACTGCCCGTCGTGGGCGATTCTGTCGTTTGATCACATGGGCAGAATAAAGCAGCCATGCTGTATCGGAAGTGCCGATCCCAAGGCGCAAAAGCCGCTGTGCGAAGAGTGCGGCCTTGGCTGCTACTCTATCCTTGTGGCCCAGGGAATCGTAGGCAACTAGAGAAGCGCAAGCGCCCTGACCGGCGAGCCGGTCGCGCCGGCAAGCTTCAGGGGAGCAACCAGCAGCATGAATCTCTTTTTTCTTATTTTGTAGAGGTTGCAGAGGTTCTCTATCGCAAGCACGCCTGCAGGCAGCAGCACGTTGTGCGCGCTGAAAGCTGCATCGTGGCCCGGGTCGATGCTGGGCCCGTCTATTGCCACCAAGTTGACCTTCTTTTTCATGAGGTACCTTGCAGCGGCCTTTGAGAGGCCGGGGTTTGCGGCCATGTAATCTCTGCTTTTGTATTTCTTTTCCCAGCCGGTCGCAAGCACCACCGCATCGCCAGGACGGATGTCCACGCCCCCACCCGCGTCCTTGATGTCTGACACAGAAATATCCTGGCCCGCCTTCTTTGGCACGCTCAGCATTACTGCGTCGCAGACAAGCCTGGATGCCGGTATGTCGCCGATGGCCTTGTTGCCCTTGGAAAAGTGCGAAGGCGCGTCCATGTGTGTGCCCGTATGCGTACTCATGATCATCACTTCAGAATCGTACCCGTGCACGTCGAGCTTCGACCATGGTATGAAGAATGGCTGGGGGGAGCCGGGAAACACCTTGATTGCCGGCGAGACATTCCTGGTCAGGTCAAGAACTCGCATTGTACAAGATCGAGGAACGTTTGCCGCTATAATAAACAGACTACGATTTGTTTAATAACATTGGAGACAATATATAGAGCCATGCCAACAGCCTATGTCCTTATCAACTGTGACCTCGGCTCAGAAGACGATATCATCCGCGAGCTGAAAAAGCTGTCTGAGGCCGTTGAAGTCAGCGGTGTGTACGGCGTGTACGATATCATAGCCAAGATACGCTCAGATACCATGGACAAGCTGAGGGAGACCATAACCTGGCATGTCAGAAAGATAGACAAAGTGCGCTCTACGCTCACGATGATAGTCATCGAGGGCCAGGGAAACAAGGGCGCTAAAGCAGGCGGCTGATCTCTGATGCCACTCTGGCCGCCTCCTCTTCGGTATTGAAAAAGTGGGGAGATGCTCTCACCGCCTTCCTTCCGCCCCCTATGTCGCGCTCTGCAAGTACCATATTTCTTTCTCCCAGCCTTCTTACGACGGATCCAGCGTTACTTGGTAGCGTGAACGCGACTATGGACGTACGTAGCCTTTCGTCGTCAGGTCCTACTAGGCTTGCGCCGGGAACACTTGCCGATACTTCCTGTCTCAGCGCGTTTGCAACCTTCATGTTCATGCTGCGGGCGTTGTCGATTCCAAGGCGCAGTACGTAACGCAGCGCGGCTTCAAGCCCTGCTGCCCCGGGATAGTTGCGAAAGCCAGCCTGCAGCCTGTTTGGCATCTCTGCATAGGCAAGCGTGCCCTTTCCTTCTCCATTTCCTCCACCTGAAAGCGTCGCCGATTCTCCACCGATGGAAGGCGGTCTCAACCCTTCGGCGACGTCTTTTCTGCAATAAAATACGCCGATGCCGTTTGGCCCACACAGCCACTTGAACCCGGGAAACGCCATAAAGTGGCAGCCTATCTTTTTCACGTCTATGGCCGTCGTGCCTGCGGACTGGGCCGCATCGATGCAAAACAGGGCGCCATTTTCTTTTGCAATCTTGCCGATTTCTTGCACGGGCATTATCGCGCCCGTGTTGTAGAGGGCGTGGCTCATCGCTATCAGCCTGCTTCCTGCCGCCTCCTTTTCAAGGTCTGCGATTTCAAAAAAGCCGTTCTGGTCAATTGCAAGCTCTCGCAGCGATACTCCCTTTTCCCCTGCAAGTCTGAGCCACTGGAAATAGTTGGCATAATGCTCATGGCTGCCGCCCCTGACTACTATCGAGTCGCCTTTGTTCCATCCGATGCCGTTTGCCACCATGTTTATGCCGTCCGTTGTGCTCTGCGTCAGCACCACCTCGTCCCTGTCACAGTTTATGAGATGCGCCACCCTGGTCCGAACCTCATTCAAAAGTGATGTCGTGTATTCAGAAACACTTTGCGAGTCAGGCCCCTCTTCTGTGCACTTGAGCAAATAGTTGGTGACCGCTTTGATGACCATCACCGGCGTGGGTGCTATTGCACCGTTGTTCATGTAGACGATCTTTTTTGTGAGAGGAAAGTCATGGTGTATGTCAAGATCAAGGCTTGTCATCGTTATATTGTACCTCTACGTGTTGATTGCAGGTGCAGCCATATAACCCTGCAAGTCTGTTAAGCCCTCGGGGGCTCAACACGCTGCTCTTCAGCGACCCTTACGCCAAGCTGTGCTTCACGGCGTCGCTTGCATCAGGGACAGCGGCAACAACGACGATGACAACGACGGCAAAGACTGCGGTATACATCGACCTTGACACAGCATTTTCTGCATACTTGGCGGCCGGGATTATCGACGCAAAAGGCGTTGACGTATACCTGCCTTCAAAAGGGCGCTTCATGGCGATGTTCCGGCGTGCGCTTGCACAGGTTCCCCGCTACTCGCTTGTGATCTTGGATTCCATAAACAGCTTTTATGCCGTTTATTACGACCATTACAGAAAAGACAGGCGCGCCGGTGGCAGAATAAATCATCTGCTTTCTGTCCTGCTTATGCTCCTGGTACGGCAGGGCGTGGCACACGGGGTTCCCGTGCTTGCCACTAGCATGCTGCGCTACCGTAAGGAAGGCGAGTGGAAGCAGTCGCCTGCAGGGCGCCGGCTCTTACAGAAAAAGAGTGCCTGCAGGATGCAGGTCGAACACGCTGCCGGTGACAGAATAGTGCTGAAGGTCCTGGAGCATGACACGCTGCCGGCAGGCTCGTCTTACTCCGTCATGCCTTTGCATTGACAAGGATGTACCCAAACAGCAGGGCCAGAGCGAGGATGCCAAAGCCACCTGCCAGTAATGCGTTCTGGTTTCTGATTGCAAATGACTTGCCTGCACGATGAAGCAAAAGCGTACCTGCAAATCCGATGAACAGGATCATAGTCACTGCCACTGTTTCTCCAAGCGTCTGCACGCTCCTTGAAGGAATTATGAACGCCCCTATTCCTGCGCCTTCTATCGAGGCGTTTACCACGCCGGAGACAAGCGTGAAGAACGTGATGAGGTACGCGCCAGCAACAATAAAGACCGCCATGGATCTGCCGGAGAACACCGCCATTGCAAGGCTTAAACCCGGGTCTATAAATAAACCTTGCAATGGGATGCCTGGCCTGTAACCGCCAAGTACGAGGCAATGACGATGACGACAATAACAACAGCAAATCCAGCAACAGCTATTGCACCTATCATCAAAGGGCGCTTCAGAGCTTGCACGCTCATTATGATGTCTGGGTGCGCGCCTATGGCGCAGATGTCTCGTGGGAGAAATTTCTAGGAGGGCTTGACGATATGCACGAGACAGGCGGCTGGGTTAAAGAAGTGATAAAAGCGGAATTGAAAAAGTAAGAGGGGGTGACGGTGACGGTGGCGATGGTGGCAGTAAGGCCGCTCACATCTCCATGCCGCCCATTCCGCCCATGCCACCCATACCTCCCATGCCGCCGGGTGGCATCGGTGGTCCGCCACCTCCAGACTTGCTTGAAGCGATCACGTCGTCGATTCTCAGAATCATACATGCGGCTTCGGTAGCGGACTTGATTATCTGCTCTTTGACCGCTAGTGGCTCGACCACGTTGAGCTTGGACATGTCTACGACCCTGGCGTTGCGACAGTCGATGCCTGTCCACTTTGATGCCTTGTTCTGCTTTGAGCGCAGCTCTGTCAGCGTGTCGATAGGATCCATGCCTGCGTTCTCTGCAAGCGCAAGTGGTATTGCTTCAAGCGCATCTGCGAACTTTTCTGCTGCCAGCTGCTCGCGGCCAGAGAGCGAGTTTGACCACTCCCTCAGCTTGCCAGCAGCATAGGCCTCTGGAGCGCCTCCGCCAGCCACTATGGCTGGCTTTTCGAGCACATCCTTTGAAACCATGATTGCGTCATGGACCGATCTCTCTGCCTCGTCGACTACCCTCTGCGAGCCTCCGCGGATTAGTATGGTCACCGACTTGGGGTGTTTGCAGCCTTCGACAAATACCCACTTGTCTGTCTCTACCTTGCGTTCCTCGACAAGATCTGCAGCGCCCAAATCCTTTGCTGACAGGTCTTCTAGGTTGTTGACAACCCTGGCGCCGGTCGCGCGGGCCATCTTGCCCATGTCGCTCTCCTTGA
>CAZPIL010000121.1:0-5334 GCA_964586705.1 uncultured Nitrososphaera sp.
CAAGGCAAGTGAAAAATGTTACGCTGTATGGAATCGTAAATAATTCGAGCGTCGAGCTTGCAGAGTCAATCATGAAGATAATGCCTGCTGCCGAAAGCATGCGTTTTTGCAGCACCGGTTCGGAGGCCACGATGTACGCGGTAAGGCTGGCAAGGGCAAAGACAGGCAGACGCGTCATCGCAAAAGCGATAGGTGGATGGCATGGCTTCAATACCACGCTCATGCAGAGTGTCAATTATCCATTCGAGGTTGACGAGGGGCCGGGCCTTGTCCAGGATGAGGGACAATATGTAGAGTCCATCCCATTTAACGACCTTGAGAGATCACTCAAGGTGCTTGAAAGTATCAAGGACGACCTTGCCTGTATTATAATAGAGCCCGTCCTTGGCGGAGCTGGCTGTATTCCACCAGCAGACGGATATCTCAAAGGGTTGCAAGAGTTTGCGAAAAAAAATGGTGCGCTTTTCATACTAGATGAAATAGTGACTGGCTTCAGGCTATCACTCAGAGGCGCTGCAAAAAAGTACGGACTCGAACCAGACCTTTTTACCTTGGGCAAAATATGTGGCGGCGGCATGCCAATAGGCATTGTCTGTGGGAACAAGGAAATAATGTCACTTGCAGACCCAGTATCAAGGCGCGACAAGGATGCAAGATGCGCGATTGGCGGAGGTACATTTTCTGCAAACCCGGCCACCATGGTTGCAGGCAAGGCAACGCTCAAGTTCCTTGCAGAAAATAAGCAGGTATATAGCAAGATAGACAGACTCGGCAGGATGGCAAGAGATGGTCTGTCGAAGGTATTTGCCGACGCCAAGATAAAGTGCCAAGTCACAGGCACCAACTCACTTTTCCTCGCCCATTTTGCAAAAAATAATGTGGAAAACGCGACCGATGTGGCGGCTTCTGATAGAGAAGTACTTGCAAAATATCACCTAGCGCTGATGGCAGAGCATGACATATTCTTCCTACCAACCAAGATGGGTGCGATTTCGTACGTGCATGAAGAATCAGACATCAAGAGATTGCTTGTAGCTACAGAATCGATTATAGATTCAGGGCTTTTCAAGTAGTTCAGGATTGTAGCGCAATCGCAAAAGCTTCTTAGGGTATAATGTGAAATATTGTTGTTGGAAGACCGGCGCGATGACCTAGTTAGATACTATGGGGAAGTGCTCAGGGAGAGCTCTATTCTCATTGTTATTTCAGGGATACTGTTTGGATTCCTGCTCAACATGGCAGTAGGTCCTCCGGAAGACTTTAGCACAGTAAACATGGTCGCGCTGCTTGTCGCCATATTTTCTATAACTGTTGCGATCTCATTCTTTGCCATGCCCGTCGTCTACCACCACATGCAATATCCATACAAAGATATCGAGAAGTTCAAATTGAGGAGCCACAGGTTCATAATTTTTGGTGTGATTCCAGGGGCGATTACGCTTTACCTAGGGCTTGCCATAGCTCTGTCATCGCTTCTGGGCGAGTTTGCATTCCTACCTGCAGCAGTTCCATTCATAACGGTATATGTACTCTTCCGCAAGAGGAAATAGATGGTATGTCAGATAGCCGTGAAAAACTGCCATACCGATCTGAATCAGATGAATCCAGCGGCTGCATTGTAATTAGTTATGAATACAGGCAAACGAGAATGGCCGCGGGTTAACGAGCTGACGTAGTTGTTCGGCAAAACAGAAATAGCCCAACACTTAAAAGGCGGATTAAAATCATCCATGAAACATACATGGCCGCGCGCAAGAACACCTCGCGCAAGAAGCGACTGATGAAAAAGATCAAGCAGAACCAGCCAGTTCCGGCATGGATCATCATCAGAACAAAGAGGAAAGTCAGGACTAACCCTAAGCGTAGAATATGGCGCAGGTCTGATGTGAACGTTGGTTAGGTGATAATATGTCAATAGAAGAAAATCTTACACGTGTTTATACCATTAACCTTGGCAGAGCATGGTTGACGCCAGAGCACAAGAGGACAGACAGAGTAATCAATATCATACGCGAATTTGCTGAAAAGCATATGAAGTCAAGCGAAGTCAAGCTCGACCAAGACCTGAATAGGCAGATTTGGTCCAGAGGTAAGACAAATCCACCACGAAAAGTCAGAGTAAAGATGGTCAAGGACGACGATGATGTCGTGACAGTTGCCCTATACGAAGAACCGGTAGAATCCGTTTCTGCTCCTGCTCCTGCTCCTGCTGCTGAAACACAAGTAGTTGAAGAAAAGCCGGCACAGGCAGAGACAGAACCAGATAAAGATAAGGATGAAGAAAAGCCTGCAGAAAAACAGAGCTAACTAGGTGCGGAAACACAAAGATCTTTTCTGTTTCAGCCCGAAGTGCCCCTCCACACAAGTGTAACGGTCAAAACAAGCAGGACTGTCAAATGCTGCAGCACCTCTTTCAGGACACAAGGTACCATCCAGAGTTCCGATCCAGTAACCTCGTATGACAGACTCAAGATATCACAGGTAGGTTTACGGCCACATTAACAAGAATTGAAAAGTATTTACGATCATTAGCAGACGTAGACAATACTAATGAATGTCTGCCACATCTGCTACAAGTTTCTGCAGAGCATCTACGATAAGAAAAAGATGAAAGAGACCAGACTCGATGAGAGCAAGCCATGCATGTGCAGCTACCACAAGAAACTCACAGATTCATTCAAATCTTGAAGCGGCAGATCTCGCACTTTTCAAATACCGTGCCATCCAGATGGTCGAAGTGAGAGCCACAATCTCTGCAAGTATGGTGTATATCAGTATAGCCGTCAGACGCAATAAAGCTGTTGCCTGTTAGCTTTTGGCCTTTGCACACGATACACCGGCAGCCACAGGTAATCTCCAACGCCGCCTGCTTGAAGGTTTTGCTATAAAACCTATTCGATTATAGGGATGGCAAGCGGAATCTCAGGCGCAGAATCGGGCTCATCCCAGTCAAGGTGATTCTCCAGCGGGATTATCTCACCCAATGGATCATAGGCATCAAAGCGAGTTTTTTGCGGGGCCGAGGCCACGAGATTGACCCTCACACCATCACCTGCCAGAAGAGACGACATTGCTACCTCAGTCGTGCCCTCGTCTTTGAACACACCCCTTGCGTACGATACGAGCTGGTTCAGTGCAGATATTGGAAGTTTATCTCCACCCATCACATACAATACCGTGCGCTTTATAGGATCTGTGCCTGCGACATCTTGATAGAGCATAGAGACAGAGTCCCTCAAAGAAGTTTCTGAATCGCTAGGCTTGCTCGTGCATAGGATATTCATATCAGCTCTTGCGCCCTGTGATGAGAGTGATGACACTACGCTCACAATAGCACTGTTTGTAAGAGAATAGCATTCCTTTTTCGAGAGATCAGGATTGTTGTCAAGGAATGCGTCATTGTCCATGACGATAGTAGAATGCGACGTTTCACGTACACGTCTGAGCGCCACGCCAGAATTAAACAACCGGTCCTTTTCAAATCCAAAAGGCATGATTGCGAACGTTATCACCATCCCTATACTCTTTGCGAGACTGCAAACAATGGGCGCCATGGCCGCTCCTGCCCTGCCTGCTAGGTTTGCCATGACTATCACGGTTCCAAAGCTCTCCATCTTTGCCTTCAAGGTGTCAGCTTTGGCCTGAGTAAAAGATCTCAATTTGAGGGTAGAGGGGTTTATGTACTTGCCCGAATTCACAAACACAGAGTTCTCGTCGCCAAGATCGTGTTTGTCGTTACTTACGATAAGACAGTCGCACTCGATTACATTCATTGCCTCGCGAGCAAGCTTTGCACCCGCGCCGCCTATTCCCACTACCAAGATCGGACCCGAGATTTGAAGATCAGACACGCTACCCGTAATCCCCCGTCGTCAGTAGCTGGCGAAAGTTAAAAAGCTTTGTAGGTAGTCAGCGAGTCGCCGGTGGTTTAACTATTTTGAGCTCTTATGAAATCGCGCGGGCCTTGAGCGAAAAGCTGGAAAAATCATGAACACCAACGCGGATTTTTGAACCAAGCTCTGCGGATGTATCGAGCATTACCGGCTTGTAGGCATAGTTCCTGCCCTGTGAAAGCTTGTCGCTCTCATCGACAATTATTTCTCCTTTCCAGCCCTGCCAAGCAGCATTGCGCTTTTTTGCAATTCTTCGCGCAAGTGCAGTAACACGCCTCGATCTTTCTTTTGCAATCTCACTCCTTACCCGCTCCTTTGAACGGGCTGCCTTGGTTCCAGGTCTTGCACTATAGCGAGAGATGTTAATGACATCGGGCTCGGTCTCCCTCAGAAGCTCAAGCGTATGCTCAAAATCATCTTCCGTTTCTCCGGGAAAGCCAACGATGATGTCAGTAGATATTGTAAAATCAGGCATCCTTTCACGAAATGCTCTTACAGCGTCTGTAAACACTTTCGCAGTGTGACCACGCTTCATCTTTCTCAATATAGACTCGCTTCCACTCTGTACAGGCATATGTACAAACCTGAACATCTTGTCATTTCTAGCAAAGACATCGGCCATTCGCTCGAGCATTCTTGGCACATACTGCGGATTGAGCATACCTATCCGTATCTTAAAGTCGCCCTCAACCTCACAACAGGCCTGCAGAAGCTCTGCAAGGTCAGAGTCTATATCAAGACCATAACAACCACTATCTGTCGATGTGAGCCAGACTTCCCTACATCCATCTGCCACATCATGCCTTACCTGCCTTACAATGTCGCCTATCCTATAGCTGCGTAGATCACCTTTTGCCAATTTTGTCTGGCAGAATGTGCACTCATTCAGGCACCCGCTTGCAATTTCAACTATACTGATTACAGGATTTACCCTTATTTTTGGGACATTGATCTTATCTGTTGTAGAATCGGAAAGCGCGACAAGTCTGTTGCCGGAAAGCGCTGAAGCGACTATGTCTGCAGACTTGTCAAGAGAATGTGGCCCCATAAGCGACGCGTTGGAATTAAGCGATTCAACAAGTGTTCTATCGGCCTTTGGCAGACATCCAGCGACAACAAGCGGCTTGCTCGCCTTCGACAATTGCTTTATGCGATGTACCATTTTATGCTCTGTCGTATCCTTAACCGAGCATGTCACTATCATATTGATTGCACCTTCCTTTTGATTTTGTGCAATTTCATATCCTGCATCCTGAGCAGCTTTCTTAATAGCTACACATCCGCCCAGCACGATAAGGTCGGCAAGGGATACTTTTTTGTTACCGGTCTGTGCATTGTTGAATTCTTCTTTTATTTCTTCAAGTTTTCCCAGCACTTTTTGCAATTCCGGCGGATTATTTACTTCCCAATGCCGTTGTGGCTCCTGGCGAATACGTGCTCC
>CAZPIL010000122.1:0-5318 GCA_964586705.1 uncultured Nitrososphaera sp.
GATGCGGCTTCACGAGATATCCATGGCAGCTGCAATAGAGGGTGTTGATGAGGAGCTTTAGTGCGCATTCCGGCAAGGTTTATGCGCTCTCGATAGCATCAGGCATGGTTGCCGCAGCTGTACTTGTGGCAATGAACTACCTTGTAGCTGGCCAGTACATCAGTGAGCTGGAGTTTGAATATGTCAACTTGAAGCTAGCAGAAGGCCTGTACGTCGAAGAGGAAATTGACTCTGCGCTGCAGACACAACATTTCTGGCGGGCGGGCTTTCCGATAATCATGGGAGCAGGCGGAGGCGCACTGATAGCCATCGCCTCTTCGAAGCAAGAAAAAAACAAATTCATGATGGCGCTTGGCATTGCCGCCATAGCATGGTTTTCGCTCTATGTCATGCCTGTACTGAAATATCCTCTGATGCCAGAAGTTGCATTTGATCCTACTACTGCAGGTCGGTATGCAACACTTTTTGCAGGCTACTCTGCAGTCTCGGGCCTTGCCGCCCTTGGCACCACTGTTGGCTTTGCCAAGACCGGCAGAAAGAACTGGTACTTTGGGGCCGCCGGTGTCTATCTTGCTATTGTAGCAGGATTATACGCCGTATTTCCAAGCCTGTCAGAGCCCGAATTCTACAACAGAGAGCTTCTTGGGGCATGGCGCTCTGCCACTGCTGCCGGTGTGACGGCATTTTGGTTCACACTTGGAATACTTGCCGGTGCGCTCTTGGAAAGAGAGGAGAAGAAGAGCGCCGGGAGAGGGATTTGAACCCTCGGGACCTTTAAGGTCACAAGCTGGCTGGATTATTTTCCAGGCTTGCGCCCTCCCAGGCTAGGCGACCCCGGCAGCTAACAACGCTTTGCGCACTTCTGTATATATTTCAGTCCCTTGCCTTGGCAAAGACAAAAATTGAGGTTGAGTTTTTCTACCTTTGATTTTGAGCAATCAAGGACTTTCTGACAGCTGCAAGGACTCAAACCATGCTGACTGCGATGACTGCATGTGCAAGTGCCATATACCTGGGACCATTGAGAACCTTGCAAGGAATATTGCCAAGTTGGAACGCAAGAGCCCGGGCATTGGCGAAACACTCTAACTCAGCACAAAAATGAATGTAACTTGCTGATGGTAATGTACGCGCCCGTATAGGCCGGCCATCTTGACAATGGCCATCCATATGTCATCAGTAGGGGCGTGGATGTGCATTCATGAATGCCATTACCTGAATGTCAGCCAGCCTTTTTCTGAAAACGATCTTTATCATTGCTGGATTGCCTCTTTGTATGATATATGCACTAGTGGCGCTATTTGTGTACTGACGCAACAAAACTGTTCTATGGAGCTACTTGACTGTCTGATGCTGTCCTTTTAGCCCTAAAAGTCGTCGTCGCCTTCCAGCTTGTTCAGATCAATCTCTGAAGGCGCGGCCGGTGGCGCGGCTGCCTGCTCACCTCTTGAACGCCATGCCTTGGGATACGTATCGGGCTTCATTATCAGGCGCTTCATGACAAACGCCACGCCCTTGACGCTTTCCTCTATCTGCTCCCTTGTCATCACAGCTTCGGCAAGCCCGATTATCTCTCCCTTGAGCGAATAGACACCTACAAGCTCGCCTATGCGCAGGTCTGCTGGTACTGCTGTCACACCCGGAACTGCTAGGGGAGCGCCGTGACACAGCGCGTCAACTGCTGTATCGCGTACAGTTACGCCGCGGATGCCTTCTAGACACCTCTCAATAGGGATCACAAGCCTGCGCAGCTTGACCTCATCGCCGCTTTCCTTGAAGCGCTGATATGCATCAGCAAGGTCGTGTAGGCGCACAAGTCCGTCACTTTCTCGCAAGTTGCTCACCCGCGTACGCCGAAGCTCCACCATCGTGGCACCCGGAGACAGAATCTCTCCCATGTCATAGATTATCTTGCGTATGTAGGTGCCTGCCTGGCATAGGATACACATAAGCACAAGCCTGTCATAGTCTTCGAGGTAGTCAAATTCGTAAACGGTCCTGACACGGGTCACTCGCTTGACAGACGAGCGCTGGGGGGGACGCTGATATATTTCGCCAGTAAACTCGCTCATGACTTTTCTCACCCGTTCTGCTGAGACGTGTGTATGCAGTCTCGCAAGAGCATAGTATTCCTTGGGACCCAAGAGTAACACTCCAAGTGCCTTGGTGCCCTCGCCAAGACCCAATGGCAATAAACCGGTAGCGCCCGGGTCAAGAGTACCAGAGTGACCGGCCTTTTCAATCCCCAAGATCCTCTTGACCCATGCCACAACTTCGTGGCTGGTAGGTCCTGCTGGCTTGTCCACAAGCACGAGGCCGTACTGCAGCAAGTCTGCGATGGGACGCCTATCCGGGTAATGACCGTACTTGTCATTGGTAACATCGTCGTCCATGTTGACCGTATTCTCAAGCTGTGGTAGCATTGTTATAGACCTACTTGGCGCCGGACTATGAGCTTTGACACTTCTATTAGAGCGTCAAGACCCAGTCTGTCTGTGTTTAGTGCATAATCAAATACTGACAAGTCTTCTCCGAAGTCGAAGCCATAAAGGCTCTTGTATATCTTGACATTTTCGGCATCACGCATGCTTACTATTTTCTCTGCTTCTTTGACTGCTATATTGTCACGGTTTGCCATCCTTGCCGCCCTGTTTTTTGGCGAACCCTTGAGCCAGAACTTGATTACACTTTCGTCTTTTACGAGCCAGGGCAGTGTATAGCTGGTAATGACGGCACTTTCCTTTTCAAGTATCTCTGCAAGCTTGGCGTCCACTTTTTTATCAAAAGTCGGATCGCGCTTGCGCTCTTCCATGAATTTTTTAGCCTCCTGTGTATCCCACCAGTCGCCCATTGAAGTGCCACTGGAGTATCCTCTTTCATATGCCAGCATCTTCAAGATATCGCCTCCGTTATATGTCACCATCCCAAACTCTGAGGCAAGCTCGCCTGCTATCGTGGTCTTTCCCACCGCCGGCCAACCTGATATCACTATGCTGAACCTTGACATATCACATGCCCGGCATACCTGTTCTGGTCACTCTAGCCACGATGCCTGAGAATGCAAACGACGTGAGCAGGAACCATCCCCACAGGTACACTTCTCCCGCAACTACACAGGCACCTGCGGGGTTACCCTCTTCATCTATCTGTTGGTGGTTAGCCACGTCCTCGTCACTGCACATTATCCATGGTATGAAAACTGGAGACATGCTTACCACCTGACCAAAGATCGCCGGGAATACAAATATCCATATCATGAATGACGGTATCATGTAGATGAACATGGGGCGCATCTGCTGCTGTTGCACTTCCATGGCCATCTTGTTTACGTATGCCTGTTTCTTTTTCAGCTCCTCTATGCGCGGCTTGTCTCCTTTCTTGACCGCGTCGGTATACGCCTTGCGCCACTCGTTTGTCTCCTTCATTATCTTGTTCGTTCGCTCGATATCTGTGGTCTTTTTGCGGAGCATTGCAAAGCCAAAGCTCATCACGACTGCTATCATGAGCGCGACTATTGACGCTGATATCATGTCGGGAAATATTGGGTTCCTTGTGTATTCGGGCACGAAAAACTGTAATATTATGCTCCCAAAGTCTATCATTTTGTCTCTACTCCAAGTATCTTTGCTATCGCTTCTGCCGCCTCTTCAACCTTGCCATCGTCGTTTAACACAACTGCAAACGGCGCGCCTGTTATCACCGAACATGAGGCGAGCATCATCTTTGAGATATCTAGGTCATTTTTAATGGCTTCGGATGAGGCCTCATCGCGCTTTCGCGTTGGATCATTCTTACGCCTGTCTGCTATCTGTGCGGGGTCCGCTGCCACCATTATCAGGTTAGTCGGGTTCATTATAGTAATGAGGCGCATCGGCAGGCCGGGGTAATAGCCCTCGTTTGTACTTATGAAGAGGTGTGTATCTATTATTACGATATCATTTTCCATTTCTGCTATTCGCCTTGCCGCCGATTCCTGCAGACCGCGCTGTCTTTGGACCGGTAACCTTCGCATCTCGTCACGATCTTTTACTCCAAGCTTTTGTGCCTCTTCAAACATCAGGCTGCCGTAGGTCACGACAGTCGCGTTACGCTCAGACAGCAGTTCCGCTGCACGCGTAATCACGGTAGTCTTGCCGACGCCGGGAATTCCGACTATTATTGCACGCTTATTTCCTGCCAAGGAGGGCCGCCAGTTTGGGCATGTATGTATCTACCTGTTCCTTTACGAGCGTCTGGTAGTAATTCACAAGTATGTTGACCATCAGGAGTATGCCTGTCCCTGTACCAAAGACTCCGAGCATGTCAGACAATGCAGCAAGAAGTCCAATTATTACGCCGGATATTATAGTAAGAGATGGGATGTAGCGATTCAGCAGGGTTTCTACAGAACCTTCTGAACGCCTAAAGCCTGGCACCTGCACATCAGCATCAAGTAAGTTCCTTGCAGCCGTCCTTGCAGAGAGACCTCCGAGCTCAACCCATAGCCTTGAAAATACCGTGACTATGGCCGTAAAGAATACGACGTAGACAGCCGCCCGCACTGGATCTGCAATCATCGCCTCCAAGCTACGCGGACCTGTGATGTAGTAGAGTAAGCCGCCGGTAGGTGTCTGCTGCTCATCTGCGTCAAATTGCGCTATCCAGTTGAACATCGGATTGGTGTTGTTGGGGTTATAGTTGGCCCACATCATCTGACCCATGAATATTCCATTTGCTATTAGAGCTGACGCTAGGATAACGGGAATGACCGAAGTATACAGCAGCTTGATGGGGTAGACCGCCGTAAAGCCTCTATACTTGGTCGACACGATGGGAATGTCTACATGGATGCCTTCGATATACACCAAGATGAGTATGACTGCGATAGTGAGAGAAAGGGCAAAGATGCTCGGCAGCTGGCCTGAGCGGAAAAGGGTCTCTTGAGCCTGTCCTTCACTGACCGCAAAGATCGTAAAGGGTGCTATGCCTATGGGTTGACCTGATTCGGGATCCACCGGTAGGGGTGAAAACACGCTCCACAGTATCGTTTGGGCAACACCTGCCATGATGAACAATGATAGTCCGGAGCCTACTCCCCACCCTTTCTGGACCATCTCATCCATAAGCATGACCAGAAATGAGGCGAATATCAGCTGGGCTATTACTACGGGTATAATGCTCTCATCTGCGACAAGCCCTCCATAGACGGCAAAGCCGTACAACCCTCCTTCTGCCACTATGACAGGAAGCCTCGCAGCGATCCTCGCCACACACGGTCTTGGCACGCGTGTTGCGTCTGCACCGCCGCGGCATGTGATCGACCGTGGGTCGGTGCAGTT
>CAZPIL010000123.1:0-3896 GCA_964586705.1 uncultured Nitrososphaera sp.
GTGCGCATTTTTGACGATATTTCATCGCCCTTGAAATAATATGGGACATCTATCTCATCTGCGGCTGCATCGAGCACCTTTTTGCACTTTGCATCGGCACCCTCTGACATTTTTGTGACAAATTCGCGGTCCTGCAATGGGGCAGTCCAGAGAATCCCGGCAGACCGTGTATTGTGCTTGCATAGCTCACATGTAGTGTTTTCACATTGAGAAACGGTGGTCCTGTGGCCGCAGTTGAAGCAGTGACGCAAATATCCTAGGCTGTCATAAACGTCATTTGCATCGCTGGAACTGACCACCACCTGTGCATAGACTCGCAGATAGTGCATTGTAGCGTGTGCAAACACGGGCTTGATAGCAAGCTCTAGCCTAGAGGCGGTCAGTGCTATAAGCGAGGCGAGAAGACGGGTGGCAGTCTCGTTGCCATAGTCATTGTTGAGGGGTCTTCCATAGTATCTCCTCATGCATACTTCAGGATAGACGCCGCACAGCACCGCTGTGTCGGTTGCAGTTATCGAGACAAGTCCCCCATCAAGCACTGCCCTGAGGACACAGTCGACATGCCTAGCAGGCGTGCCGAATGGATCTAGATCGACTATGCCAAAGCGCTCTTCTTCATTATTGCCTTTGAGCAGGAACTTGCATACTTCATCAACTGAGAACTGGCACTTTGAAGCGACACCATTCAGCTCTGCCCCTTTTTTAGCTGCTTCAATAGCCAGCGGATTGGCATCGTTTCCGTATACCTGCTCTATCTCCGGCACCTCCATCGCAACGCGCAGAGCGCGAGCGCCTATACCCGTAAACCCGTCGGCAAGTGTGTGTTCTTTTAGTCGCGGAGCAAACACGCGGTAGGCAAGTACCGAAAGGTCGCGGTTGAGTTTTGCTGCAGGGTTAAAGAACGCAGGTGTCTTTGGCGGCACCCTCTCTGTTAGCGAAAGCGCAGGTACAAGCAACCGGGTATTTCCTTCTACGGTCTCAGTGAACCCATCCACGCAAAGTTCACAGCAGAGGTGTTATTTATGGGAAAGCGTAGCTGGCGAACCATCGGGACTTGGAGCGCAATCAATAATAGATGCTTGCTATTTCACACTGGCAGCTTTGTTTATCGGAGGTGTCGATGAGGCTGGCAGAGGCTCCATTCTGGGGCCGCTTGTTGTAGCCGGCGTCAGCTTCCGGCGCTCAAGTCTTGCCGAGCTCAGAGAGATCGGCGTACGCGATTCCAAGCTGCTAATGCCCAAGGTTCGCACACGGCTTGCAGAGGAGATAAAGAGCATAGCAGACAGCTTTTATGTGCACCCTATCGACATTGCGGAAATAGACGAAAGTGTTCTACTCAATGGTCTCAACAAGCTTGAAGCAAAGTGGATGGCACAGGCCATTTCACACATCAGGGCCGACAAAGTATATGTCGACTGCTGCGACACGAATCCTGACAGATACCGTGACAGCGTAGCAAGCCACCTTGCAAAGCCCCCGATGATACACTCTATGCACCACGCAGACAGGTACAACATCGCCGTATCTGCCGCGTCGATACTTGCCAAGGTCGCACGTGACTTGGAAATACAAAAGCTGCGTAAAAAACACCGCAATATAGGTTCAGGGTACCCATCTGATGAAAAGACGATGCTCTTTATCCGCAACTGGGTTGCACGTAGAAAGTGCGCGCCCATATTTGCCAGAAAGTCATGGAAACCGATGAAGCTGTTGCTTGCAGAGCTCGATCAGAGAACGCTTGTCTAGGGCTTGAAGATGCAGTATATCAGGCCATGATCCTTATCAAACGGCTCAAGGTTGAGTACCTGCTCCACCACAAATCCGGCCTTTTCCAGTTTTTTTGCCTCCTGTATGACCACAGTCTTTGGATCCATCGTCACATCTATGCTGCGCGTCTTTACCACAAGCAGCATGATCCCGCGAGGCTTCAGATAAGCGTGGCAGTTTATTATTGCAATGTCAGTCTGGTCAGGCTGTGCAATATCGCAGTAGACGACATCGACCTTGCCAAAGACTGAAAAGTACGACTGGGGCCGCCTTGCGTCTTCAAGGACGGGTACGACATTTCTGCGCTTTGACGCAACGTTTTCTATAAGATCGCGCGCTACCCGCGTGGCAGGTTCCACCGCAAAGACAATCCCGGCATTGCCCACTATGTCAGAGACGTGGCTTACCGTAGTACCGGTTGAGGCGCCAAGATAGAGCACCTTGGTGCCATATGTGAACGGAACTTGCTTGAGGCCCCTTCGCATCGCACCCGCAAGCTTGCTCCTGTAAGGATCCCATAGCCGGTATTCCTCGTCACCCTGTTTGACGAGTTTTTCTCCGTAAACGCTGTTTCCCGGGACGAGATTCAAAGTCGCCGCGTGCTTTTCGCCTGCGACGTGGATCCACTTAATACCTGCGTTTTCCAAAGCGCTTTCGATCCTTTCCAGGCCTGCCCCTTCCGTCGCGGCCTCCAAATCTGCGCTTGCCGGCAAAACCCCGTCTTGCTCCAGGTCCCTCGCGGCGCTCATGTTCTCGGTGTTTTCTTTCGCGCTCCTTCTCAGGCACAGGTTCCTTGTACTTTTCGCGGATCTCATCAAGACGAATCTTCAGCTTCTCTGCAATGTCCGGATCCTTGCCCTCATGACGGTAGTAGTCGATCCTGGCAGCTATGGCAACTTTGGATGCGACGGCCCTTGCTATCTTGCCCCTCTGCCACTTGGGAGCAGAATGTATCAGAGGATGCTGAAAAAGTATGCCGTGTTTGGGCGGGCGGGTGCCTGTCTTGAGCGCCCTGAACAGAGCCTTTTCGGCACCCAGCACCTGAATAGTGCTTGCAGGAAGCGTCGCAAGCTTTGCCAGGCTGCCTGCCTTGGCTATTAGCCGGGCGCCCACAGCAGCCGTCAAGAGCTCCTTGGTGTTTGGTGCTACTGTCTCCATTGCGGCCTCGATGTGGTCTGAAAGTACGCGTCTGATGTCAGACTGCAGTATGACTTGATCGGCCAGCTTTTTTACTATGGCAAGGTTTTCAGGGGTCATGTCTCCGCCCCTGCTCCTTTTCGCCGCGTCCAGAAGTATCTCCAGCTTTCTGTCCTGAAAGCCGGCGCTCTCTAGGACTTCCCGGGTTATCTTGTCTCTAAGCCCGCTCCTGCTGACTATCTCGGCGTGAGCCACCAGACTCTGCACCAAGTTGTCAAGCTCGGGGAAATGGAGTCCGTACCATTCCCTCATCCGGGTTCCAACTGTGTTGATTACCTTGTCAAGCTCGTCGAGTGCGTTTATAGACTGGACTATGTGAAGGTCAAGCCTCTCAGATGCCTCCTTCACACGCGAAGACGAAAGCTCGATTGCAAAGTCGCGCAGTGCCTGCATGGCGTCTGCAGGGCTTGTTGCAAACCCTGCCTTCACCAGATAGTCAGGCTTGCTTGCCTGGAACTCCTGCTGCCTTTCTTCACTCATCAGGTGCGTGTTAAGGCCCGCCTGACGTAGCATTATCTCCACGCTTGCGTCATTGACAGTTATAGAATCAAACGAGCGCAGGTTATCAACAAAAGGCTTGATCTCGTCTGGTGCTCCCCCACTTTTAAGGAGGCGATACGAGCGCAGCGCGCTTTCAAACTTTTTTGCGGCAGCTACGTTTCCCGTGGCATCGAATGCTGCTAGGCCCAGCTCCAACAAGACTACGGAGCAACTGTTATTCGAAGACATTTGTTATGTGTGTGCTACTTTAACGCTATTAAAAAAGTTAGGGTCAGGCAAACCACAAGATCAAGGGGATGGTGATTTTCCCGGGCACAGTTTTGCTTCCTATTTTCTGACAATCTGCACGTCACCATGCTGCAACAACAACCATGTGTCAACTACCCACGAATAAATTCGTGGGCTTGAAACTCGGGTAGCTTGTACTCTCT
>CAZPIL010000123.1:3996-5307 GCA_964586705.1 uncultured Nitrososphaera sp.
GCGGCATCTCCGCCAGAAATCTGAGCCAAAACTTGCATTTGTTCAGGATGCTTAAAATGGCTCGCTCTGGCGGCAATGTTTAAAGACGCGTTGCGGTCGCGGTTGCATTCAAATCCGCACTTTTGGCAGCGAAACAGCTTGTAGTGTCCTGCCCAGTTTTTCTTTGATATGTGGTGGCACTTTTGGCATTGCTGAGACGTGTGCTTGGGGTTGACCAGTACAAGCTCTACGCCTTCCCTTGCACATACAGACGTCAGGCAGTGCTTCAAAAGACCGTACGGGATGCGGTTGGTCTTTCTCCTTGACTTTCTTGATAGCTGACCTTTTTTACGTCGCAGGTGCTTCAGTGCTTCTATGGCAATCCTGGCGTGATACTTCTTTGCAAGGCCGACCAGCCCGTTTGCAAGAGTCCAGATGTTTGTCCTGACGTATCTTCGCTGCTTGCCTGACAGCCTCTTGAGCTTCAGCCCTGCTTTTGAAGGTGTTGTGGTGGTGATGGTGGTGGTATCCCTGTATTTCTGCAGCTCTGCCCTTCTTTCTTCAAACTCGTACTGTGTAGAGCCAATCTGTTTTCCAAGGTAGAGCTGCCGGAGTATCTTTTTGCCGGATGTTATGCTTACAGCTATCTTGGAGGCGTTGATGTCGATTCCGAGCGTGTTTTCTGTCTGTGTTTTCAGCGGCGGATCCTCTTTGTTCATCACAAGGTTGAACTCCATCTTTGATGTCATTGTCACACTTGTCAGTTTCCATCCAAGTGCAAGGTGGTCTTTGATCCTCTGGTACATTGCTACCGGCAGCCCTACTCTTTTCTTGGCCAGCCTGAGAGATAATACAGGATTCCCCCTTTTCGTCTCTGACATCGAGAAGAGCCTCCTGTCAAATCTCACCGTACATTTCTTGGGCTTGCCCTGTTTCCGCGTTTTCCATGCGATTCTTCGCGCTTGTTCTATCAGTTGTGCAGAAATGCCATAATGTTTCTCCCTCATGCTCTTGTATGTGAGGTGGTGCAGTTCATTGTCGGTACTGGCTCTGCCAGTGACCGCCCTGTGCTCTTCAATCAGGTTCAGAAACTCCTGATACGTTTCTTTCAGCAATTGCTGTTTGTGTGTTGAGAGTTCGTATGTCGGAAGGACCAGACACTTCTGCATCCTGAACAAGTGTTTTTAATGCTCGCTGTCATTTAACTTTGATAGACACCAGATTCCTCCCACCCAGGAAGGGTGTGGGTTTCCTCTGGTTTCCATACCTTCCTTGTGATGAAGGGCTATTCTCTCTGAACAGGAACTCTTCTGCAGATGAGCATAAGTTCAT